>DASTET010000001.1:0-8219 GCA_035709445.1 Blastocatellia bacterium
ATATGTTGAAACAGTTTTACACGAGCCAGATGCTCTTCCTGCTTAAACACAGGAGCAGGTTTTCTGTCTCTTTGTACGCAGCCGCGATGAAAGCGATTCTCACCCTCAAGCGCCTATATCACGAAGCGGCGCAAGATGAGCGGCCCTCGATTGACTCCGCCGAACGACTTGCCGCGCTCGAGAAGGCTCATTCGCTCCTTCCGCGCGGGTGAGCCGCCTGCCCGATCGTCTCGACTATCTCGACTATCCTGCATTCGGGCGCTCCGGCGTTCATCGTCCTCAGGTTATCGGCCAGGACGGGGCCTAGCCCGTTCTTAAAGTAATCGACCAGCGCGTCGGCAAGCGCGTCCGCATCGCCCGGCGCAAACAAAAGCCCGTTCACACGGTCCCGGACGATCTCCGATAACCCGCCCGTTTGCGCGGCTATTATCGGGAGACAGTTCGAGATCGCGATCCTTGCGACGCCGCTCTGCGTCGCGCTCAGGTAAGGCAGCACGAGCACGTCGGCCTTCTCGAACCAGTCGGGCACCTCTTCGTTGGGCACGTAGCGATTCTCTATATGGACATGGCTTTCCAATCCCAGGTCGGAAACCTGCTTGCGATACTTTTCTATGGAATCGTAAAACTCACCCGCTACGAGCAGCCGGCATTCGACCTGTGAGAGCACCTTCGGAAATGCGCCGAGCAGCGTCCCGAGCCCTTTATACTTACGGACCTTGCCAAAAAAGAGGGCGGTCCGACCGCCGCGCGTCGCATCGGTCTTCCTGTAAAACTCATCGAGCGCCGGAAGCCCGCTCACGACAATCTCTCTTTCAGACACGATGGCTTCGAGGTCTCGCCGGTCGGTGGTCGAATGGGTAATAAAATGGTCGACGGGCGCGAACGCGTAGGCGAGCAGGCGCCGCGCGGCGGGAGTCGGTTCGTGCGGGAAGACGTTGTGACATTCGATAATGACCCTGTACCCCGCGCGGCGGACCGTACGGGCGAGCGCGCCGACCACGGGCGCAAAAAAGGGCTGCCACCACTGAATTATTACGACGTGAGGGTCGAACCGCTTGATCGCGCGGGCGGCCCTGGCCCAGGTGACGGGGTTGAGGGGCGAAAGTATGGGAAGCCCGCCAGGATCGAGCTTCAGATTGCTGCGGTCGATTTCAGATGTTCCCGGAAAGATCAGGCTGGGATAAAGCCTGCTAAAGGAGACTACCTGTACCTGATGGCCTCGGCCCGTAAGCGCGCGCTCAAGCCAGTAGACGTGGTGTGCGATTCCGCCGCGAAGCGGGTACGAAGGCCCGACTATAGTGATTCTCATTCGGACACGGTACCTCGGCCCATTCCGAGAGAGCGGTTGCCGGCCTTTAATACTTTCCTATCTTCTTCATCGCTCGACTCGACCACGGAATAATCGCTTTCACGTCTGTAGGAGAAAGCGATCATCTCGGCGAGCAGCCCGAACAGGATCAACTGCACGCCGACGGTGAGCAAAAGAGTGCCGATTATCAGCATAGGGCGGTTGCTCAACCACTCTTTGAAAAAGACGCGCAGTGTTATCAGGTAAAGGTCGATGAAGAAGCCTATGCCTGCTAAGAAAAGGCCGAGCAATCCGAAAAAGTGAAGCGGCTTGTTGGTGTACCTCGTCAGCAGTATGACCGTCAGCAGGCTGAATATCCCGCCGAAGACCCGTTCGAGCCCATAACGCGAGTTGCCGTGTGCCCGCGGCGCATGCTCAAGCCTCACCTCGCCGAGCCGGAACCCACGGTAACTCGCAAGCACGGGTATGTAACGGTGGCGCTCGCCGTATATGAGCACCTCATCGAGGACTTCTTTTCTGTAGCACTTGAATCCGCAATTGATATCGTGTAACCGCACCCCTGTCAGAAGTGATGTTATCGAGTTATATATCTTCGACCCGATTCGCTTCGTCAGCTTATCCCGGCGCTTTAGCCTCCATCCCGAAACCAGATCGAACCCTTCTTCGAGCTTTCGTATGAGCAGGGGCAACTGCTCGGGGATGTCCTGCAGGTCCGCATCGAGCGTCGCAATCACGCCAAAGCGGGCCGCTTTGAACCCGGCTGCCAGCGCCGCCGATTTGCCGAAGTTCCGCCTGAAGCGGATGTACCTTACCGAAGGGTCGAAGCTCCTTATCTGTTTGATGAGCTCGATAGAGCCGTCCGTGCTGCCGTCATCGACAATGATTATCTCGTACCTGTCGGCGATACTGTCGAGCACAATCGCCAGCCGGTTATACAGGTCTTCGAGCGAGTTGCGCTCGTTATAGGCAGGCACGACGACGGAGATTTCCATTCGCCTTGAAGTCCTGGTCTTGTCCTCAGAAGCTCTCATCACATGCAACTGGAATTGAGATTTGCGCTTCCCTGAACGCTTGTATAAGATATAGCGTCAATGAACGTTATTACAAATAGAATTTGGTAATAAACCGATTGTCCCTGACCGACGCGCTTGCCCCCTGCCAAACTCTTTGAAAACGATGAGCGACGAGAACGGAGATGAGAAATACCAGAACCGTCGAGCCAGAATTAAGAAAGCCGCGCGCCGGAGTACGACGCCGGTCTTTCGATATAGACACGCTGGGCCACCGCCGATACCTCTATCTTTCGGCGGCGCTCGTGCTGCTCGCCGTCTTCGCGGTCTTCGCAAATGCGCTCGGAAACGATTTTGTATTTGATGATCAGAATCACGTCCTGAGGAGAGAAGTGCTTCGCAGCATATCGAACCTCCCTGAGGTCATAACGGCCTCATACCGCCCGATAAGGGACGTGAGCTATATGCTCGATTTCGCGCTCTGGGGCGAGAGCGCCTTCGGGTTTCATTTAACGAACATAATCATTCATGCCGCTAATTCGCTTCTCGTATTCTTTCTCGTCCGAACCGTCACAGGCGCCCTTATCACGGGCGTGCTTGCCGCGCTGATCTTCGCCGTTCACCCTATGCAGGTCGATTCGGTCACATACATATCGGGCAGGCGCGACCTGCTCTTCAGCTTTTTCTACCTCTTGAGCTTTATAAGCTACCTGAAGTATCGCGAGGGCGGTCGTCGCATCTTCTTTCCGCTCTTTCTGGGTCTGTGGGCAATGAGCCTGATGAGCAAAGAGATGGCGGCTTCGCTGCCGATATTCATCTTCGTATGGAACCTGTGCCAGAGCTGGAAGAGCGGCCCGCAGCCCTACGGGCGGCGACTGCTCGGCGCGGCGCGGAGCGCTTTCGCAAGGGATAAATGGCTCTACCTGGCCATCGCGCTGGTCATCCCCGCATATGTCTACTACTCTGTGTTTCTAAAAGGCGGGTCTTCTCGCGCCGGGTTTGGTGGATTCAATTACTGGGGCGGCAGCTTCTACACAAACGTGCTTACGGCCATAACCGTACACGCGTGGTATCTGAAACAGCTTGTATGGCCGACTCCCTTCGTTCAGTACCTCGGAGCATTCGATATAGCGACCACACTGGCAGACTGGCGAGTGATTGTATCGATTATAGTGGTTTCTTTAACTATCGTAGCTGGCTTTGTTCTTCTCAAGAGAGACCGGATCATGAGCTTCGCGATACTGTCTTATTTTGTATTGCTGCTTCCGGTAAGCCATATCATCCCTCATCATGAGTTGCTCGCCGATCATTATCTCTACCTTCCGTTGATGAGCTTCTCTTTGCTGGCCGCCCAGGTAGTCCGAGCGGTAGCGCGTCGCAGCGAGAGGACTGCCGGAATAGCCTACGGCGCGGCAGCCGTCGCAGTCATCGCGCTCGCGCTTATCACTGTATTTCGCAACACGGATTATAAGGACAACCTGACTTTGTGGCAGGCCAATTACAAGGAAGCGCCCGGCTCGATTCGCGCCGTCTCAAGCCTCGCCGGAGTCTATGCCAACCGCGACCCGCAGAAGGCCATCAACCTGTACAAGCAATGTCTGGAGATCGATCCTTCGTACTCGCCCGCTTATGTGAGCCTCGCCGTCCTGCTTCAGAGCAGAGAGAAAGCGCGGGAGGCAGAACAGATCATCGAGCGCGGGCTCGACCTGCCCGATCCCCGGATAGCTTCACCCAACATATCTAGCCCAAACGAGTTTCGCTCCGAGCTAAAGACGGCGCTCGCAATCTCTCGCGGGAATCAGGGAGACAATCAGACAGCCGAACGCCTGCTGTGGGAAGCGATAGGGCTATATCCGGCCAACCCCCAGCCTTACAGCCTGCTTGCGAGTTTATACCGGACCATCGACCGCAATAAAGAGATAGAGGTCTTAAAGAGACATATCGCCGTCCACCCGGCCAGCAGAGACCCTATCGAAGCGATCTCGGCAGCCCTGATCGATCTCAAGCGCTATGACGAGGCGGTCCCTTATCTCGAAAGGTTGCTCGCCCTCAACTCGAACGATTTTTTTGCTAATCTCAATCTGGGCCATATTTTTCGGACCAGAAACGAATGCAATCGGGCGAGGGCTTTCTTCATGACATCCCGAAGTTCAGCCGCAAATCCCGATGAGACCAAAGCGGCTGAGGACGCGTTAGGAGTGCTCGATCAGCTCTGCAAACAGTGACTGCTCGCTTTGAAAAGGGAATTCCCGGTGATCAAGCTCAGACTAACCGCAGAGGACGCCGCAGGTAGGCAGAGGAATAAAGATTCTCCTCTGTGTCCTCTGTGGTTCATACGTCCTGTCTCGACCGGGATATGAATGGCCAGGGCAAGGAAGTGGCGCGGAAGTTGACAATGAGCGAATCGGGCAACTAGACTCGATGGACTGCAAACGATGGTTTGAGTAAATCGTTACAGCTCGGCGGAGCGAGTTGTTGCCAGGTGAAGGTTTATAAATTCCGGCGGTGGCAAGTCCCCCAGCGCGGCCACCCGCTTCATAATCATAATGTCGTCAACCAATAAAGAAAGTGCGGTTGAGATGAATCCTGTCTTGAAGCGATTTCCCGCTGAGCGGCTGAGCGAGCCGGACCGTAAACCCGGCGATCAGCCGTTTCACCTGCCAGAATATCCTCTTGTTGTGATCGAGCCGGGACGAGGGTGGGCCGCGCTCAACCTGCGCGACCTCTGGGACTACCGCGAAGTCTTCTACTTTCTCATGTGGCGCGATGTGAAGGTGAGATACAAGCAGACATTCTTCGGCATCGCCTGGGCGGTTATACAGCCGCTCTTTTTGATGATTGTCTTCACTTTCTTTTTCGGCAAGCTCGTAAGAGTCCCGTCGGACGGAATCCCCTACCCGGTATTCATTTATGCGGCGGTCGTCCCCTGGACTTTCTTCTCGAATGCGCTGGCCAACGCCGGCAACAGCCTTATAGGGAACTCGAACCTGATTACGAAGGTCTATTTCCCCAGACTCTTGATCCCGGCAGCGGCAGTCGGGGCGGGCCTGGTCGATTTCGCAATCGCGCTTGTGCTCTTCGCAGGTCTTATGCCTTACTACGACCTCGCTCTGACCTGGAGCCTGTTGATGCTTCTGCCGCTGATAGCCATAACGACGCTTCTGGCCCTTGCGGTCGGGATATGGACTGCTGCGCTGAATGCCAGGTACAGGGATGTTCGGCACGCGCTCCCGTTCGTGATACAGCTATGGATGTTCGCCACTCCGATCATATACCCGCTCAGTCTTGTGCCCGAAGATTTACAATGGCTGATCTCAATCAACCCTCTGACCGGGATCATCGAAGGCTATCGCTCGGCGCTTTTCGGCAGACCGTTTGACTGGCAGTCGCTTTCGTTTGCGGCGGCAATCACCGCAGTCCTGCTTTTGCTCTTCACGTACCTGTTCCGGCGGATGGAGGACGACCTCGCCGACGTCATCTGATCGCTTTTATGAAACAGATAATCAGGGTCGACAATCTCAGCAAGCAGTTCCATATCGGCGCGGCGCGCGGCGCTGTCCGCTACGTTACCCTCAGAGAGTCGCTTGTGAAAGCGGCCCGCTCCCCTTTCGACCGGCTACTCCGGATCGCGCGCAATACGGATGAGACGATCTGGGCGCTCAGGGGGGTCAGCTTTGACGTAAATCCCGGCGAGGTCGTAGGCATCATAGGCAGCAACGGGTCGGGCAAATCGACTCTTCTGAAAATACTCTCGCGCATCACGAAGCCCACAACCGGCAGGGTCGAGCTCTACGGCAGGGTCGCAAGCCTGCTCGAAGTCGGCACAGGGTTCCACCCCGATTTGACCGGGAGAGAGAACGTCTATCTCAACGGCGCGATCCTCGGCATGAAACGGCGCGAGATAGACCGCAAGTTTGATGAGATCGTGGCGTTTGCCGATATAGACAAATTCCTCGACACGCCGGTCAAACATTATTCAAGCGGGATGTATGTGCGGCTGGCTTTCGCCGTCGCGGCTCACCTCGACCCCGATATCCTCATCGTCGACGAGGTGCTGGCCGTAGGCGATCTGAATTTTCAAAAGAAATGCCTCGGCAAGATGGATGATGTAACCCGTAGCGGCAGGACCGTGCTTTTTGTAAGCCACGCCATGCCCATGGTCGCTCAGTTATGCCAGCGGGTGATCCTCCTCGAAAAAGGCTGTATAACTACAATCGGCCCTGCAAGCGAGGTCATCGCTCGCTACCAGGAGTTGTCCAATTACGTGCGTGTGCCGTCGCCGGGCTGACACGCTCACCCGGCGCGATATGGCTCGGTTGATGTGGATGCGTGACGCCGGAAGGCGGGCGCCGCCTCAGTGATTCTATTTCGAACCGGCAGTACCTGGGGAGGATAAAACATGAAGAGTCTCGGTAGGCTGCTGCTTTGTATCGCTGTCCTGCTCTCGGCAATCTCTCCCTCAGTCTTTTTTGATCCACACATTCTCGGCGCGGAAGCGGCGCATGCAAGCGGGCAGGCTCCGAATGGATCGAGCCTTCAGCTCCAACCTGTCGTCACGGGGCTGTCAAGTCCCGTCTTCGTCACGCACGCAGGGGACCAGAGTAATCGCCTCTTCATCGTCGAGAAGGGCGGGATAATAAAGGTGCTCCAGCCGGGCTCAACAAGCCCGACCGAATTCCTCAATATAACAACCAGAGTCTCGACCTCAGGAGAGCGGGGATTGCTCGGCCTCGCATTCCATCCCTTCTACAGGAACAACCGGAGGTTCTTCGTCTATTACACCCGGACCGGGGACGGAGCGCTTCAGATCGCGGAGTACCGCGCGTCGTCCGCCAATCCGAACGTCGCAGACACAACCGAGACCGTCATACTGACCATCCCTCATCCGACGTTCGACAATCATAACGGGGGGACGATTCTGTTCGGCCCCGACGGTTATCTGTACGCGGCGCCGGGCGACGGCGGAAGCGGGAACGACCCCGGCAATAATGCTCAGAATATAAACTCGCTCCTGGGCAAGGTCCTGCGAATCGACATCGATCACCCGAACGGGGCCATACCATACTCTTCCCCGTCGACGAATCCCTTCTTCGGCGCCACGCCGGGCCGCGATGAAATCTATGCCACGGGGATGCGAAACCCGTTTAGGTTTTCGTTCGACCGCGAGACGGGCGAGCTTTACGTCGGGGATGTCGGGCAGAACCAGTGGGAAGAGATCGATATAATCACGCTCGGAGGCAACTACGGCTGGCGCGTCTTCGAGGGAATGCACTGCACAGGTCTCGACCCGGGCCAGTGCACCTCAATGTCGCCGTGCAATATTAACGGGCTCACTTGCCCGATTGCTGAATACAGCTCTGCAAGCCCCAGCCCGCGCTGCTCGGTCACAGGCGGTTATGTGTATAGAGGCCCTATCTCGACGTTTCCGACAGGCACTTATATCTTTGGCGATTTCTGTACGGGCGAAATATTCCAGCTTCAAAACGGGTCGCCGCAGATACTTATCGACACCAATCGAAATATCGCTTCGTTCGGCGAAGACGAGGCCGGAGAGCTTTATGTAGTCGGTCTTGGCGGAACGCTCGACCGTCTGGTAAACACGTCGCCGCCCTGCTCATTCAGGGTTGGCCCGGCGAGCAGGTCGTTTCCCGCAAACGGCGGCAACAGCAGTCTCGTAGTGACGACCCCGTCGGATTGCGCGTGGACCGCCACTTCGAATGATTCGTGGATCGAGATTACGGCCGGCAGCGCAGGGACAGGAGTGGGCGCAATCAGCTTCAGGGTCCTGCCGAATTCGAGCACGTCGCCGCGCGCCGGGACCATCACGATAGCCGACCAGACCTTCACCGTCGCGCAGGGCGCCGAATTTCTCGACGTGCCTGTCTCAGCCTTCTTCTATA
>DASTET010000002.1:0-3598 GCA_035709445.1 Blastocatellia bacterium
AGCGAGACACGATCCAAGAGGCGCTCGAATCCCTCGAAACATTCAAGGGGCAGCACCTGAAGAACCGCTCGCAGGGCATAATCACTCTCTTTAAGGATATAAACTCAATTGCCGGGAAGAACAGCGTGAAGCTGACGAGCGGCATAAGCATGCGAGATGAGACGATCGGCGCAGGCGGCCAGAGCGGTCCTGGTTCGAGAGACTCACGGTCTCTGCTCGATCAGTTTTCATCGGTGAAGATGGATTTCACGGTTGCGGGCCAGTATCAGAACCTCAGAGATTTCATATCCGACCTTGAGAGAAACAAGCAGTTCATTATTATCGATTCCATTCAGCTATTAAGCGTCGATGATATAGGAGGCGGAGGCGGGGGCCGGCGAGCGCAGTCGGCGGGTATCGCGCTTTCGATAGGGCTCACGGCTTACTTTCAGAATTGAGACGGAAGTGAGATGGCCAGACGCCTGTCCGGTAAGGTGTAGTGATGTCAAGAAAGAGTGAATCATCGGAAAAGAATAAGAAGATAATCCTGGCTGTGCTGTTGCTCGTGATGGTGGCGGTTGCGGCTTACCAGTTATTTTTGACCGAGCCTGCGCCGAGGAAGAGACCCCAGCCAACAGCCGCGCCCGGACCCGCACAAACGGCTGCCACGCCTCAAACGCAATCGCCCGCGCCGCAGGGACAGAGACAGGTTTCGTCCCGGCAGGCCGAAGACGTATACCTACAGCAACTGCTCGCCGATACAACGCCGCTCAACCTCGCCGGGTTGACCAGACAGGTCGGCAACTCGCAGGTCGGCGGCCGAGGAAATATCTTTGCCTATTATGTGCCGCCGCCGCCGCCGCCAGCGCCGCCGCCTCCTCCTCCTCCGATAGATTTGCAGTTCGTCCAGCCGCAAACGGCGGTCGCGGGCACGCCACGCCAGTTCACAATGACCGTCACCGGGAAAGGATTCCCCGCTGACGCTAACATAATCATCGATGGCCGGGTGAGGCAGACGAAGCGAGTCAACGAAACGACGCTTACGACGGAGATCGTTCCCGGCGACTATGCGGCGCCTCGGAACCTGAATGTAGAAGTCAGGTCTCAGAGCGAACCCGCAAAATACTGGTCAAAGGGGATACCCTTTATCGTTCAACCCTCGCCTGAGCCTTCGTTCAAGTATATAGGCCGGATAGGGGATCAGGCCGTCCTTGAGATACAGGGCAGCAGAGAGATAGCCAGGGCCAAGCGCGGGGACGTGTTTCAGGGCGTGTGGATTATCGATGCGATAAGCGATACTGCATTGGAGCTGACTCACAAGCAGTACGAGATCAAGAAGCGCGTGCAGATGCAGGATAAGGGGCGATGATGGCCGATACCCTCAACCCGATAAGCGACAGTCAGAAGAGCGAAGGCGGCTGGGCCATGCTCGGGTTGATTCTCGCTTTGAT
Organism: Blastocatellia bacterium; assembly: GCA_035709445.1. Taxonomy (GTDB): domain Bacteria; phylum Acidobacteriota; class Blastocatellia; order UBA7656; family UBA7656; genus DASTET01. The sequence goes on from DASTET010000002.1 coordinate 1,431, forward strand.
GATCCTGGGAATCGCCCTGACGGCCGCCGCCCCGAATATAAAGACACAGGTTCAGCGCGAGAAGGAGGCTGAGCTTATTTATCGGGGAGAGCAGATGGCAGAGGCCATCGCCAGATATTACAACTTCGGCAATCTCGGAGTTATAAACCTGAGGACTCGACCCCCCTATGGCTATCTGACCGAGCTGGAAAAATTGAGGGACGGGATCACGATGGGGGTGCGCGAGTTGAAATTTGCGCGGCCCTCGGCGCTCATCGATCCTATGACAAACGAAGAATGGGAGCCCGTCCGGATGCGCGATCCCAGGATAATGCCGGCGCTACAGGCGTTTGCAGCAGAGAAGGGAGTTCAGATACCCGACGTTTATCTTATGATCGCCGGGCCTCCTCCGAAATTGAACATAATCAACCGGGGCGAGCCCGAGCGGCCCGATGAACGGCAGCCGACAAACTCGAACCAGGCGACGCCGCCGGGCGGGGCAAACCAGAACAGCGGCGGCGCAGCAGGCGGAAGAGGTGTTGTCCCGGACGATCCTGATGCGGACGCGGATGATGACGATGATGACGACGACGATGATCAGAATGATCCGCTTGCTCATCTCCTTCAATTGGATAATAGCAATCTGCCTATAGTCGGTGTCGCAACAAAGAAGAAGGGGCCTTCAGTTCGCAATCTTTATGGCCTGAAAAACTATGAAGAGTGGGTCTTCATCTTCATCCCGGACCCGAGCATGAGATTACCCGCCGGAAATATCAACAGGACTCCCGGCGGCGTGAACGATGGCGGGATTTTAAGAAGACCGAATAGCAACAGATGATCTCTACTGCCTCTCCGGATGACTTCTCCTGTTAGATGGAAACAGAAGACTGACGACCGTGCCTACCACGATGACCACGACAGGGCCGACTACGTTGTAATAGAGCCAGGCCAGGTCCGTCATCCAACTGACATAAACGACCGCGGCCATCCCGACCAAGACGCCGACGAATGCCCCCGTGCCGTTTGCGCGTTTGACGAAGAATGCGAGTAAGAAGACTCCCAGGATGGGTCCGTAAAAATGAGACCCTACCTTGTTTACAGTCTCGATGAGCGAGGTCCCCCACCGCCCCGCATAGGTCGCAATAAAGGTGGCGAAGATCCCCCAGAAAAGCGTCGTCAACTGGCTTGCTCGAAGGTAGTGCAGCTCAGACGCCCTGGGTTTGAAGTAGCGTTTGTAAAAATCTACCATCGTCGCGCTCGACAGCGCGGCTATCTCGCCTGAGATCGAAGACATCGCCGCCGCGAATATGACCGAGATCATAAGCCCGAGCAAGCCGACCGGGACATAGGTAAGCAGAAAGCTCGGATATACATAATTGATGTCGCTGCTCGGCGCCCCTGCCGCCTCGCGAATCAGGGCCGCAGCCTCCTGTCGCACTGCCCGCACTCGCTCTGTGCTGGCCGTGTACTCTTGCTTTAACCGCTCGGCTTCAGACGTATCTCCCCTGCGATTTGCCTCGACCAGTTGCAGCCCGATATTGCGGGAATTATCGAATGCGGCATCAAAAGCCTGCTTCTTTTCAAGAAACGCCTCGCGCTGCGGGCTCTGCTCGACGCGGGTTATCTCGGCAGGGTTGAAGAATACGGGCGGGCGCTCGAACTGATAAAAGACCAGAAGAAAGACCCCCGTAGCAAGTATCAAAAACTGCATCGGCACTTTCAGTATCGCCGACATCACAAGCGACATACGGCTCTCTTTCAGGCTCGATGCCGTTATGTACCTCTGGACCTGGCTCTGGTCGCACCCGAAGTAGGAGAGCATCAAAAAGAACCCGCCAAGAAGCCCCGATAGAAGAGTGTACTGATTATTCAGATTGATCGATGGGTCGACCGCATTCCAGCGATTCGAGACCCCGCCAAGATAAACCGCGTCCGAAAAACTCACCTCGTCGGGCAGCCCTGAGACGACAAGATATAATCCCAGGAATAGCCCGAAGAACATCAGGATCATCTGCATCGTATCGGTCCAGACGACTGCGCGGACCCCGCCGATGGCCGTATATACCAGCGTGGTTATTCCCATCAACAAGATGGTGTATTGCTCGTCCCACCCGAGCATTACCGCCAGCACAACCGAAGGCGCGTAGATCACCACACCCACGCTCATGCCTCTTGAGCATTGAAAGAGA
>DASTET010000003.1:0-5418 GCA_035709445.1 Blastocatellia bacterium
CGCGCTACTGCGGCGCCCTCTGCGGTTTAATCATTTGGCGATTCTGTCATGACTATCGACGAGCAGATTGCATTCCTCAGAAAAGGGACGGTCGACTGCATCCCCGAAGAAGAGCTGCGACGCAAGCTTGAGCGGGCGGACCATACCGGGGTGCCGCTTAGAGTGAAGGCGGGGTTCGATCCTACGGCCCCTGACATACATGTCGGTCACACGGTGCTTATTCGAAAGATGCGCCATTTTCAGCAGCTCGGTCATACGGTCATATTTCTTATAGGCGATTTTACGGGGATGATAGGCGACCCGTCGGGCCGGTCGGCCACCCGTCCTCCTCTTACGAGGGAGCAGATTCTCGAAAACGCCGAGACCTACAAGCAGCAAATCTTCAAGCTGCTCGATCCCGATTCTACCGAAATCCGGTTCAACAACGAGTGGATGGAGAACTTCACCGCCCACGATTTCGTCAGGCTGACGGCAAAAGCGACCGTGGCGCAGCTTCTTGAGCGGGACGATTTCAAAAAAAGGTTCGAGACTCATACGCCAATAAGCCTGCACGAGCTGCTCTACCCTGTCGTTCAGGGGTACGATTCCGTGGCGCTCAAAGCCGATGTCGAGCTTGGCGGGACGGACCAGAAATTCAACCTTCTGATGGCCCGCCAGATTCAGCGGGAGTACGGCGTTCAGGAGCCGCAGCTTATTATGACGACCCCGCTTCTCGAAGGGTTAGACGGGGTTCAGAAGATGTCGAAAAGCCTGGCCAACTATATCGGCATCACCGACCCTCCGCGCGAGATGTTCGGCAAGGTCATGTCGATCAGCGACGATCTGATGTGGCGGTATTACGATCTGCTCACCGACCTTACCCCTTCAGAGATAGAGACGATGAAGGCTTCCTGCGCGAGCGGCGACCGGAACCCGCGCGACCTGAAAGCAGGGCTTGGGAGGCGAATCATTTCAGACTTCTACTCTGAGGCCGAGGCTCGCGAGGCGAGCGACGAGTTCGATCGTATGTTCCGCGAGCGCCAGTTGCCCGCCGACATACCTGTGGTCGAGCGCAGTGCTGAGACGGTTCGACTCGTCAAGCTTCTCGCCGCCGAGGGGCTTGCCCCTTCGGTAGCCGAGGCCCAGAGGCTCGTGAGCCAGGGAAGCGTCCGCGTAAACGACGAGCGCATCGAAGACCTCAAATACGAAATCGTGGCCGCGCCCGGCCAGGACCTCCTCATTCAGGTTGGCAAGCGCAAGTTTCTTAAGCTCTCTTTCCGCTGAGCTCACCGCACGAGAGCGCCAGGCAACGTTGGTGTGTTAGAATTCGTATGGCAATTTGATGCAAGAAGACCAGAAAAAACTACCCGCAGCCAGCTTGAATGGAAGCAATCGCTCTTTAACGCACAAGCAACCTGCGCTCCCTGAAAAGGTCGAGAGCAGACCGCCTGTGTCGAAGATAGGATTCCGGGGTTATCTGCGCCTGTTCAGGGTCCTGTTCACCTTTGCCCTGTTTGGCGCGAGGATCTTTATAAACACGCGGGGCTGGCTTGGGAGGGACAAGGTCGATCCGTCTCAATTGAGGCATAAAGAGGGCGTCAGGCTTCGAGAAAAGCTCCTGGCCCTCGGCCCCACTTTTATCAAGATAGGCCAGACGCTTGCTACCCGTGCCGATATACTCCCGGTCGAGTACATACAGGAGTTATCAAAGCTCCAGGACGAGGTGCCGCCCTTCCCTTCCGAGCAGGCCCGCTCGATCATCGAGCAGGAACTAAGAGCGAAGATCGAAGACATCTTCAGCAGCTTCGAGGAGAAGCCTGTCGCTGCCGCAAGCCTCGGTCAGGTTCACCGCGCAACGCTTCGGACCGGGCAGGTCGTGGCCGTCAAGGTCCAGCGCCCCGATATCGCCGAGAAGATAGATTTTGACATCCTGGTGCTCAGGCGGCTCGCGCACAGGCTCGACCGTTACCCGAACCTTATTCGCGGCGTCGACTGGCAGGGGACGCTCGATGAGTTCCGCGCAACCATCTCCGAAGAGATGGATTATGAGCAGGAGGCTCGAAACGCCGAAACTTTTCGAAAGAACTTCGCCGAGTGGAAAGAGGTCTATGTCCCGAAGATATACGATGTATTCTCGACCCGCCACCTGATAGTCATGGAGTTCATCGAAGGGAAGAAGATCACCGACACTGAGTCGATCTCAGCCGCCGGGTACAACCCCCATGAAGTCGTCAAGCTGCTCGCCCGCACCTACCTGAAACAGCTCCTCGAAGACGGCTTCTTTCATGCGGACCCGCACCCCGGCAACCTGAGATTGATGGAGGACGGACGTCTCGCCTTCTTCGACTTCGGCATGGTAGGCCGCCTCTCGATGGAGCTTCAATCGAAGCTGATAAACGCCTTCTTCCACATAGTCGAGCGCGACGTCCACGGGCTCGTGGAAGACATGGTGCGCCTGGGGTTCATCGAGCTTTCAGCAGACGAGGAATCGAGATTCAAGCCTATTATCGAATCGCTCTTTGACAGGTATCTGAGCCTCCGCCTGGGCGACGTGAAGTTCAAGGAGCTGATATTCGACCTTGCCCATGTCATCTATGAGTTCCCGTTCCGCATCCCTGCAAGCTTTACCTATATAGTCCGGGCTATCATGACGCTCGAAGGCATAGGGTCGATGGTCGACCCGAACTTCAACTTCTTCGAGGTCGCGCGGCCCTATGCCAAGCGGTTTATGTTTCGCCGCGAGGGGCGCTATCTCCGGACGCTTATCATCAACCAGCTCATACGGGGAGAGTCGGGTGATATCGAGTGGGGGAAGGTATGGAAGCTGGCCAAGATGGCCTTCAAGTATTACGTGCGAGGCGAAAACAAGCTGTGATTCGGCGCCGGGCCGCCCCCGTACACCAAAAAGAATCTTAAGAGTTTATTGCGACATATTAAATTGTAGACCGCCCTTGAAACCTATGTTATTGTAGGTATCGAAGTTAGATGGGAGAGGTAGCAAGCCCAGCCACTCTAGCAAGGACGCAATCGCAAGCAACTCTCATTGCTGGTTACGAGGCCCCCGATTGGTTAAGCCCCTGGCTGATACGGCGGCCCTGGTCGAGATGAAACCTTACTGGCCGGGCGCGCATCAGATCGAAAAGTATAAGAGGACAGGAGTAATGACCTTGAACAGGCTACGTAAGTTGAAAGCTCTGTCGTTAATGCTCGCCTTCATACTGACCTGCTCGATGGCATTTGCCGAGCCGGTATCGAAGACCTCACAATCTCGAAAATCGTCTGCGAGCAAGAAGAAAGTCACCAGCAAAAAGTCCTCTTCCCGATCAAAGCGGGTAAGCTCGAAGAGCCGATCTTCGAGATCGAGGAAGGTCGCAAGCAAATCGAAGAAGCGCGGTCGAGCCGTCGCCCGAAAAGGCCGCGGCCGGTCCTCTCGCTCCAAGTGGAGGACGAAGGATGCGAGCGCATCGCTCGCCTATCGTAGCTCGGGTATTCAGAATTTCCTGACCGGGTCCTGGGCCAGCTCCGGTGCTACCGCTCCTAAGCGAACGCCTCTGCCCGCGGCGAATCAGACGCTGACCCCGCTGTCGTCGGAAGCCGCGCCAGCCGCCGCGCAGACGACGGTGCCTGCGACCCCAGCCGTAAACCCGGATGAGACGGCTCTGGTTCCGGGCGATGCGGCGCTTAGTGAAGCGCCGCCGATGAATCCGCTCGTCTCGGCCTATGCGGAGAGCCTTGGCGCGCGCGGGTATGATGCAGAGAATCAGGGGTTTATCGTATCGACGATAGACGGCGAGATACTGGCCGAGCATAACGCCGATAAGCAGTTCAACCCGGCGTCTGTTATAAAGGTAGCCACCTCACTAACAGCCATTTCGAGGCTCGGACCCGATTTCCGCTACAGGACCTCACTCTACACGGACGGGACATTCGACCCTTCGACGGGCACGCTCAACGGCTCTCTCTATGTGATAGGGAGCGGCGATCCGGCCTTCTTCTACGAGAACGTTATGCTTATCGCCGATAAGCTCATCCGCAACGGCATCCGTGTCATAGAAGGCGACCTTGTCGTTCTCGGCCCGTTTTACTTCAATTTCTCGGCCTCGCGCGAGGCTTCGGCAAAGGCGTTTCGCATCTGCCTCACAAACGATAAGTGGACCGCCGCGTCTCGCCGCGCCTATACGGGCTTTCTGGCCATGAGGGCCGCCGAAGATCGGCGCAATGCCGGGAGACAAAATGCGACCGCAGCCTCTTATTACTCCGCGACCTCTTCCGCTCCTCCTTCATTGAAGATCACAGGCAAGACGCTCGCGGACGCTGCCGTAAGCACAACGGGGCTGAGGCTGCTTGCCGTGCATACGTCACTTCCGCTCGTTCGCGTCCTGAAGGGTCTGAACGATTTCTCGAACAACTGGATGGCCCACGCCATCGGCAATCTCGTGGGCGGTCCGGACGCCGTTCAACGTTTCCTTGAAACCGAAGTCGGTCTTAGAGGCGAAGAGCTGAATATAGTGACTGCCTCCGGGCTGGGATCGAACTACATCTCGCCAAAGGCCACGATACAGATCCTCAGAAAGCTGATGATCTATTTAAACAACCGGGGGATGCAGCTCGAAGAGATACTCCCCGTGGCAGGCATCGATGCGGGAACTCTTCAGAGAAGATTCACCGACGCATATCGCGGGTCGGTGGTTGCAAAGACGGGGACGCTGCGTGGCGTGAGCGCGCTTGCAGGCGTCGCCTATACGCGAGGGAAAGGCCCGCTGCTTTTCGTCATCTATAACCGTGGCGGCAGCACTCACACGTTCCGCAACATTCAGGATGAGACTATAAAGAAGATGATCACGCTCTTCGGCGGCCCTGCGCCGTCACGCTATTCGACGATGGAGCCGAGTATCTCTTCAAACGAGGGGCAGGCAGACCGCCAGTCAATTCAGAAATAGTCGCAGTGAGCCGGATGACGCGAACTCAAAAACTGCTTCTTATAATGAGCGGCGTCTTTCTGCTGGGGGCCGAGATCATCAAGCGCGTGCAGTTTAGCGAAAAGGCGACCCTTGTCCTGGGAATCGCTGAATTACTGATCGCCATCGGGATCGGGTTTGGGTTCGGGCTTACAAGAAAGCAGGGCGAAGGCCGCTGATTAAAGGTCCGGTTCCTGCTCCTCCTGTAAGAAGTCTTCTCCCTCGCTCTCGAAATATGCACGATAAACTTCAAGCGCGTAGTCGTACTGCTCGCTATCGACCATGACTCGAAGCTCGCCACCGAAGGCCAGATGTGGGAGCATCGAGAGCGCATGGCCTCCCTGCACCAGGACCGAGACTCCGTTCTGTTCGAGCGTCTGTTTGATAAGCATCGCCAGAGGGTAGGCGCGGGGTCGGCACAGCTCGACAAACTCGACCGGACCATTCTTATCCATCTCGACCTCAACCGGAACGAACGAGC
>DASTET010000004.1:0-5568 GCA_035709445.1 Blastocatellia bacterium
GGGCTTGAGCTGAAAGGCGCCGAGACGGTTGAAGACCAGGGGGTGCAGGTTGCGATACTCCCGGTGGGAGAGTCTCGTATAGAGCTGCTGGAGCCGTTTTCAGACGACTCACCTGTCGGTCGGTTCATCGCAAAACGCGGCGAGGGGTTGCACCATATATGCTATGAGGTGGAAGACCTGGCAGCGAAACTCGAAGATTTAAGATCGCGCGGCGTGCGGGTGCTCGATGGCTACCCCAGGCGCGGCGCTGAAGGAAAGCTTGTTGCCTTTTTGCACCCGGCGAGCGCGAACGGCGTCCTCGTCGAACTGGTTGAGAAGGTGAGATTAGCAGAAGGAGAATAGATGAAAATATCAGGTAAGGTTATATTGACAATAGCCGTCGTCGTGGCGCTCGCTCTCGCGTTGATCTATGCGCAGGTGACACCGAACCGCGCGGCAAGTTACAAGCTGGACGCCAGACAGATGGAGCTGCTTGTGAGCGAGGTGCTGCCGCCCGCGCAGCAACAGCAACTGGCGTCGAACCCTGAACAGAAGAAGCAGCTCGCTCAGCGGCTCAAAGAGCTGCTGGCTATTGCGCAGCTGGCCGAGGCGGAAGGCTTCGCCGAGCGCGAAGATGTCAAATCACAGATCGCGCTCCAAACTGATATCGCGCTGCGCGAGGCGTACGAGAAGAAGAACCCGGACGTTAAGGTCACTGACGAAGAGGTCGCCGCATATCACCAGTCGCACCCGGCTGAGTGGAATGCCTTCCTCGAAGCCAACCCGCAGTTCAAGATGAACGCGCAGGGGCCGCAGGGCGAAGGCATCAAGAAAGAGTTCGGCCAGATCAAGCTGCTCGCCGACCGCGCCCGCAAGGAAGGGCTGGAACAGGATGAGGCGACAAAAGTCAGGATGCTGATCGAGCGCAGCCAGGCGCTTGCCCGCGCCTACGTCGGCGACCTTCAGAAGAACGCCGACAAGCTCGTCACCGATACGGATGTCGAGCAGTACTACAACGAGCACAAGAGCGAGTTCGAGGAGGCGAAAGTGCGCCACATCCTCGTCGGCACCAGAGCGGAACACTCAGAGGATGACGGCCACGGCCACAGCAAAGATGACGCGGCCAAAGCAAGCGAGGGGCTGACGAAGGAACAGGCCCGGCAGAAGGCCCAGGGCATCCTTGAGCGCGCGCGCAAGGGCGAAGACTTCGCAAAGCTCGCCCAGGAGTTTTCAGATGACCCCGGCTCGAAGGACAAGGGCGGGCTTTACGACTTCTTCACTCGCGGCACTATGGTCCCCGAATTCGAGAAGGCAGCATTCACGCTCAAGCCGGGCGAGATAAGCGATCTGGTGGAGACCGAATACGGATACCACATCGTCAAGGTCGAAGAGCAGCGCACTGCGCCGCTCACCGATCAGGCGACAAGACAGAAGATCGTCGAGAAGCTGAAACAGGAGAAGCTCGAAAAGCGAATCGAAGAGATCGCAGCCTCAAGCTCGGTCCAGGTCGCCGAAGATTTCGAAGTCAAGGTCAGCTCGCCGCCTCCGCCGCCCCCGATGCAGATAACGCCGGGCGGAAGCGCGACCCCGCCTGAAGAAGGCAAATAGTAGTCTCGTCAGGGCGAGCGATGAGCCCTTTATCGCTCGCCTCTCATCCTTTCATGTCATGAGACTGGGCCGGTTTGAAATCGATGTCATCTCCGACGGCACGTTTGCGCTCGACGGCGGGGCTATGTTCAGCGTCGTCCCGCGAGTGCTGTGGGAGCGTCACTTCAAGCCCGACGATCTCAACCGCATACGGCTGGGGCTAAACGCCCTGCTCGTTCGAACGGGAGGCGAGAACATACTCATCGATACCGGGATCGGCTCTAAATGGGATTCCCGCTCGCTCGACCGCTACTCCATAACACACGAGACCGATATCTTCAGCGAGCTTGAGGCGCGAGGGCTCGGCCCCGAAGATATCGATATAGTAATAAACACGCACCTGCACTTCGACCACGCGGGCACAAACACGATAGAGCGACGGGGCGAGATCGTCCCGGCCTTCCCGCGCGCCCGTTACGTTGTGCAGCGCGGCGAGATGGAGCACGCCCGCTCGCCGCACGAGCGCGACCGCGCAAGCTATCGCCCGGAGGACTTCGAGCCGGTTGCGCGCGCCGGTCAGTTCGATCTGGTCGACGGAGACTCGGAGATAACGCCGGGCGTCCGCGTGCTTAAAGTAGCGGGGCATAACCGGGACCTTCAATGCGTTCGCATAGACTCCGAAGGCGAGACCGCGTTCGTCTTTGCGGACCTGCTGCCGACGACCGCCCACATCGCGCCCGCCTGGGTCATGAGTTACGATCTCTACCCGGTCGAGACCCTGGAACAGAAAAAGCGGCTAATCCCGGAGGCGATACGCGAGCAATGGGTCTGCGTATTCGAGCACGACCCGCACACGCCGCTCGCGCGGCTCAAAGAACACGACGGGCGGATAAGCGTCTTGCGAGTCTAGCGCGTCTAGCGCGTCTGGCGCGTCGCTTTAATGACAGACATAGCTTAAATGAGATGATGCATAATAATCAGCGCCGTAACGAGCGGGACGCGCTAGACGCGCTAGACTGTTCCTGACGCGCTAGACTCGCCAGACTCAAAAGGAGGCAAAGAGAGTGTCACAGGTAAAGATTGGAGTGATCGGCGGAAGCGGGCTTTATCGGATGGACGAGATCACGGATGTAGAGGAAGTGAACATCGATACGCCTTTTGGTAGCCCGTCCGATTCGTTCATCATAGGGAGCCTGGGCGAAGCGCGGGTCGCCTTCTTACCTCGGCACGGAATAGGCCACAGGCTGCTGCCTACCGAAATACCGTTCCGGGCGAACATATATGCGATGAAGCTGCTCGGAGTCGAGCGCATCATCTCTGCGAGCGCCGTAGGCTCGCTTCGCGAAGAGATGAAGCCGATGGACATAGTATTTCCTGATCAGTTCTTTGATCGGACGCGACACAGGGTCTCCACATTTTTCGGAGACGGCATCGCCGCGCACGTGACGTTAGCCGACCCCGTGTGCAGGGACCTTTGCGATGTGATGGAAGCGGCTGCCAGGGCCGAACTCTCGGGCATAGAGATCCACCGGGGCGGGACTTACATCTGCATGGAGGGCCCGGCCTTCTCTACCCGCGCCGAGTCCGAAGTCTATCGCTCGATGGGGATGTCGGTCATAGGGATGACCAATCTTCAGGAGGCGAAGCTGGCCCGCGAAGCCGAGATCTGTTATGCGACCATGGCGCTTGTGACGGACTACGATTGCTGGCACCCGGACCACGATTCGGTCACGGTCGAGATGGTGATCGATTACCTGAACAGGAATGCGGAGAACGCGCAGAAGCTCGTTCGCGGCGCGGTCGCCCGTCTCGCTTCCGCCGAGCGGCAGTGCAAGTGCGGCCACTCGCTCAGACATGCTATCATTACATCGCCCGATAAGATCACGGCCGAGGCCAAAGATCGGCTGAAGGCAATAATCAGCAAATATGTAAGCTGAACGAGGTATCAAGCATGTTTGGCAGGAAGTCTGTTGCCACTCTCTTTTTGTTCGCGCTGGCGGCGCTCTTTACATCTGCGGGTACGGCGCGAGCGCAGGGGCCGGCGCGCGGCCCTATTGAAACGCCGCGCGATCCGGTGTTAGAGATCAACGCCAAGCACAATCTCACAGTCGCGCGGTACTATCTGACCAAGCGCAAGGCATACGAAGGCGCGCTAGACCGGTTGCAGGAGATCATAGACACGCATCCCGGTTTTTCGCGTATGGACGAGGTTCTCTACCTGATGGGAGAGGCGAATCTGAAGCTGAACAAGCCCGAAGAGGCCGCCGATTATTACAACAGGCTGTTGAAGGAGTATCCCGATAGCGAGTTCCTGAAGAAAGCCAGAGAGAAGCTTGAGAAGATAAAAAGCCAGTGATCGGCGAGGGGTGAAAAGGTAAATGTCAATTCTAGTAGTAGGGTCGGTAGCGTTTGATGCGATAAAGACGCCTTTTGGAGAAAGAGACAAGGTACTTGGAGGATCGGCGATGTATTTCAGCGTCGCCGCTTCTTTTTTTACGGACGTGCGCGTAGTGGCCGTCGTCGGGGAGGATTTCGGCCCGGAAGAAGAGATTGTCTTCAAAGAGCGCGAGATCGACATATCGGACCTTGAACGGGTCGAGGGCGAGCGCAGCTTCTTCTGGAAAGGCGAGTACGGTTATGACCTCAATGTGGCTCGGACGCTCGACACGCAGTTGAACGTATTTGCCAATTTCAGGCCGAAGCTTTCGGAGGCGGCTTGCCGCACGCCTTACCTCTTTCTCGGAAACATACAGCCTGACCTCCAGGTCGAAGTTCGAAAGCAGGTCGATGCAAAGCTGGTCGCCGCCGACACGATGAACTACTGGATACAAAACACGCCGGGCGAACTTCGAAATATGCTCAGGCACATAGACCTGCTGATAATCAACGACACCGAGGCGAGGGAGATTGCCGAGGAGCCGAACCTGGTCAAGGCGGCCCGGCGGATACTCTCGATGGGGCCGGAGCGGATTGTCGTAAAGCGCGGCGAGTATGGCGCGGCGATGTTTACAAGAGAGTCCTACTTTGCCACGCCTGCCTATCCGCTCGAAGACGTCTTCGACCCGACCGGGGCGGGCGACAGCTTCGCGGGCGGCTTTATGGGATACCTTGCGGCCATCAACTCGACCGACGAGGCGACGATGAGGCGGGCGATCATCTACGGGTCGGTGATGGCCTCGTTCAATGTCGAGGAGTTCAGTTGCGAGAGGATGCGCCGCCTGACCTATGAAGAGATAATAGGGCGATTCCGCGAGCTGCGCGCCATAACACACTTCGAAGAGGCGGAGACGCCGCGCAGGCTCGCGGTTAAATAGGGGGAGAATCTCTGTGAGGGTTCCGTGTCGCGCTTTACTGTCGTACGCAGACCGAGCAGGGTTTCAGTCCGCGCCTGAGGGCCGTCTCTTCGCTGATAGCGCTGCGCTCGACGCGCGGCGGCAAATGGGTTGATACATGATAAAACTCACGGTCTCCCGCAAAGGAGTAGACCAGTTTGACGGGCGCAGCGAGTCGCCGAGTTTCAACCGGGAGAGCTTCCCTGGTTTGAACATTTGAATCAGCCAGGGCGGCGGCTGGTTTTTCGCTCGCATGTGGATTTGAGCGATGGCTCCACTCGGTTCTGAGATAAGACAGGGCCACCCACCCGGCGCAAAGCACCAGAGTAAAGGCAGAAAGAGATATCAGCTTGTTAATGAAGGGCAGCAGGTGGGTACTGCGTAAAGAGCTTCTAGCTTGAAAGCTTGCCACTTTTTACGCTCCTTTCGAGGCTGCTTTAAAACTGCTTGGGAAGGGTGGAAAGTACCATACGAGCAATTGGGCGGTCAAGCAGGAAATTGCAATGTGAGAAGTCAGTGGTCAGAAGCCAGAAGTCAGAATATGGTCGAGGATGTTTCTGAATTCAGGGACTCGGCGGCAATCGAGAGATTCTGGCTCCTGGCTTCTGACTCCCCATTTAGAGAGGACCAGTGAACGACGTACGATTTATCAAATTGCAGGGGCTGGGCA
>DASTET010000005.1:0-4417 GCA_035709445.1 Blastocatellia bacterium
CCATACCCGGAATCCAGGTCAAGAACGCAAAGATATCTTTTACCGCAAAGATCACGGATGCGGTGGCCGAGCCGGCGGCAAGCACTCAGAGCCCGAGGTCGGCGGCCCCGGCGCAACCGGCATGGCTTCGGCCCTCGCTGACAAATTTTCGAGGCTCGCTCGCTCCTGCGTCTCGACCGGCAGATAAAGAGGCCCCGGCGCGCGGCAACTTCGAGATGAATATCGAAGTCGAGCTTGAGCAGATGCCTATTGCGCCCGGTCTTGAAAAGATTCTCAATCTGATGGACCAGGCGATCAGCGAATCCAAGACCGGGACGGCGAAAAGAGAAGAGTCCGTCAGAAGCGCGCCACTCGCAAGCCCTCCGCCCCGGCCCGCGCCGCGAGAGGCTGCGAAAAAGAGGTCTGGTCGCAGGCGGAGGTGAGCCTGTAATCCGGGAGGCGAGGTGATGGATACGAAGTGGCTGCACACAGACGACTTCAGCGCAGTGATAGACATACACGACAAATTCAGAGACTCCGGCAAATTCAATGATTGGTTCGCAAAGTTCTCCAAACATGCCTCGGACCTCGCCGATCATTTCCTATCCAGTTTCGCTTCGGTCAGGGACACACTGCCCAGCAGAGAGGAGCTTATCACCGCATTTCAATCTGTGGCGCAGACCGACTTTGAGAAGAACTACAGCAAGTTCGGCAGCCGCGCGTTCCACCCCTGGTTCAACTGGTACCACGGCTATTGGGACAACGGGACCAGCAGGACCGAGAACTTCCATATCTGGGATAATACCGTCGCGCTTGCCGGCCGTTACATACAGCCCGTAACTCAGTCGACGACGAGTTTCGTCTATAACAAGGATGAGAGCGGGCGTCGGGTCTCGCTGCTCAAAGACATGAAAAAGAAGCGAAAAACCGATCTGGGCGTAGACTTCATAAGCCCCGATTCCGGCATCACCGGGTGGGTCACAAAGCATCAATCGAGTCAGGAGCTGCCACACGTCGGCTATCTCATCGGCGAGAAGATCCTCATATGGATGGCGCAGTACGTCGGAGAGGAAGCATCAAGCCAGTGGTTTATGTTTTTCGAACGGGGGAATCGCACCTTCAGGGCATCGCTTTACTCGGTAGACGGGGTGATGGTCAAGGTCGATGACACGAGCGGGGTCAGCGCGGGCAATGCCTCCGGTAGCGGCAAGGTGAGATACTACTGTCAGAAACCATATAAGCCAGAATACATCTGCACTTCTGTCTGCGATTAATGATGACCAGAGCTGGCGCGGACAATGCGGAAGAGATAGCAAAGAGCCTCAAGAGATCGCTTGAGAATGCCGACCGGGGGCTTTCGTTGTTTCTTGCCTCGCTCGACGGGTCGGGTCTGCCGGATGCGCTCAAGGGCTATCGCCAGCTTCAGATGGTCCTGATACAGCAGCGCCTCTGGGCGCACAATCATTCCCGCGCCGAGCTAGTCCCGCTCTTTCAATCCATAGCCGGGACCGCCGCGCGCATACACGCCATACTCTCCCCGTACGCCGAGCTTATGAGACCGCTCAAAGACCTCGACAGTATGACCGCCATAGAGATCGAACAGGCCGATACTCATCCGTCCCCGCCGCCTGAACCGAAGAGCAGGAAAAAGCCCCTGCTGCCCCGAGGCAGGCAGGTTTCTACTATATTGAAATCGCTTATGGCAGGCGGCCCGCTCTCATCTGCTCAGCTTGCGAAAGCGACGGGCAAAGATACGGCAAAGCTGCAAAAAGACCTCGACATGCTCGTAAAGTCGGGCGTGATACTGCGTGAGGGAAGCGCAAGGAGACCGCTCTACCGGCTCGCGCCGAGATTCATACGCGAAAGCCTTCTGGCGCTCAGGCAGCTTTGACGGCTCACCTGCGCGCGGACTGCGCGTGGTACTTTATACGCGACCTCGCATTCAAGGCTCGCGCTCTAAGATCAGTAATTCGGTACAATGGGGAAGTGGCGAGACAGATTAGACCCGCGCTCTAACAAATCAACGGGATTTCAATACCGATTGAAGTCCCTGATTAACACGACGTCGTGCTGCCAGCCGCCGCGAGTGACGGCCAGGGATTGGCCGTCATAAGAATAGCCGAAATCGAACAGCTCATCTTCGTCAAAGCTCATAATCTCTTCGGGCGGACTGCCATTGAGGGGCTGCTTGATAAGGGCCGTCATCCCATTGCGCTCAACGCCATAAATCAGAGCCTTGCCGTCCGCCGACCACTGCAAGCGAAACCCTCTAAAGCCGCCCCCGGCAAATTCAATCCTTTTCAAAGGCTGCCCGCCTTCATAAGGTAAGACAAGGAGCGAAAGCTTGCGATTAGGTTCGTCTCTCGCCAGGCAGGCGATCATCTTTCCGTCAGGCGAAACGGAAGGAAAATGCCCGACATGCTCGGCGAGGCGAATGGGGTCGCCCCCGTCAATTGAAACTTTCCACAGGTGCCAGTTCTGCGTGTTGTACAAGACCCATTTCCCCTCAGGCGATATTGCAGGGCGAATGCCCCCGCCACGGGTGAGCTGGGTTTGATCGCTGCCATCCAGGCTCATGCGCCAGATCTCATAGGCGCCCGTGCGATTCGACACGAATACGATGTAGCGGCTGTCGGGCGTGACTGTGGGCGTGCCATCTATCGCAGGGTTAACTGTTAGCTGCTTCTGTCCCGTGCCATCCGGCTGCATAACCCAAATATCCACGTTACCGCCGGCCTTGGACGAATAAACAATCTGGCCGTTCGGCGTCCAGCAAAAACTTTCTGTCCCTTGCAGTATCTTTTCGAGGTTCTCAGGTTCACGGCTTGACCCTACCCAGATGTGGGAGATGCGAGTGGCCTGGGCAGCGGCGGCCTTATCTAGACCCGGCGCGACGCTCAAGTCTACGAAGTTAGTTACGCCTTCGGTGATCTGGCTGACCTCGATGCCCGGATACGATACTCGCCAAAGCTGATTGTCGCCCTCGTGTTTCTTCCTGGCGGCCATTATCAGCCCGCTTTTGTCCGGCAGCCAGGCCATCTTGCTAATGTGAAAGAAGCTCCCGGAAGGCAACTCTTGTTTAAGCCCGTCGGCGACTCTGACTTCAACAAGACTCGCGCCGTGCCTGCCGCCGTCCCGGCTGAAATACGCGCAAATGATTGACTCGCCATCGGGCGACCATACGGGGGCGTTCAGCGAGTACGGGTGGGCAGTCGCTAATAAGGTGCGTTCGCCCGTCCCGTCCGAACTGGCAATGATTAAAAAACTCTCTCGCTGCCCGTCAGGGCGTATTACGACGCGAATAAAAGCGATCTGGCTGTCGTCTGCCGAGACCGAGAAGTTGTCTTCGAGGTTATCAGCTATTTTTATCGGCACACCTCCCACCGATGAAACTCGATACAGCGCGATCGGGTCCCCACGGGCGAAATAAACATATTCACCGCTGTTGGCGAATTGCAGTCCGTAAATACGCTCGGGACCAGTCGGCGGGACGATTTCGACGTTTGTGTTTGTTGAAAGCTGCCTGAGCCATATGCTCTGTTTTCTCTCGATGACTTGTGTATAGGCAATGTACTTGCCGTCGGGCGAGATTGCTACGTACCTGTTCCGGCCTGTTCCTGTCAGTTTTTCGAGCTTGAGCGACGAAGCCGGAGGCTTATTTTCACCTGTGCTTTTGTCTGAGCCATTTGAAAACTTCCATAAAACCAATCCGACACCGGCCAGGGCTATTACCATCGCGGCTGTGAGCGCAATATACCTTTTGCTTAGACCTGCTGATGCTGCGCCGGCGGCAGGTCGCGCGTCGAGCCTATTTTCAGATATGGCGGATTGGCCCCCGTTTACTGATGCGATGACTGGTTCTGGCTTCTGAGCCTCTGCCGGGAGATTGGCCGCGCCTGCGCCGCCCGGCGACCGGGTATCTGAGGTCTCGAACCGCTGGCTAATCTGCTCGTTCACGGCCTCCCTCTCCATCAACACCTCTTCCACTTCTGCGATGAACCGATACCCACGTCTCGGCATGGTCTCGACGTATCGCGGGCTGCGAGCGTCGTCGACTAGCGTCTTCCTCAACTGCTGTATGCTGTAGGTCAAGTTCGCTTCTTCGACAAACGCGTCGGGCCAGACCCGATTCATTAACTCATCCTTGGTGACAACCCGCCCGCCGTTTTCGACCAACATCAGCAGCGTGTCAAAGACCTTCGGCGCGAGCGGCAGAGGCTTGCCCCCGCGCAGCAGTACGCGTTGGTCGGTGTCGAGGGTGAATTCCCCGAACCGATAAAAATGGTTGATGAGCAAAGACATGATCGCCCTTATAACTTCCTTATAACTTCCTAAGAAATCTTTAAGGACATTTCAAAGCCTACCGGTGTAGTTTGATCTCGCGGCCGGCAATAAAAGACCGGGAGCAAATTCTAGCAGCGACTTTAACGGGCGGCAA
>DASTET010000006.1:0-5251 GCA_035709445.1 Blastocatellia bacterium
AACCCCGACGAGATACCTATACTGTGGCTGGCCGGCCCTGTCACAGGATTGCTCGTTCAACCTATCATCGGCTCCATGAGCGACAGGACATGGAGCCGTCTCGGAAGGCGCAGACCATACTTTCTGTTCGGCGCGATCTTCGCAAGCGTGTGCCTCTTCTTTATGCCCGATTCTCCCGCGTTATGGATTGCGGCGAGCCTGCTCTGGATTCTCGACGCCAGCATAAACGTCAGCATGGAGCCATTCCGCGCATTCGTCGCCGACAAGCTGAACGTCGAGCAGCGCACGGCCGGTTTCGTTATGCAGAGCTTCTTTATAGGCGTTGGCGCTTCACTCGCGAATGCGCTGCCCTACATCTTCCGATGGGGAGGAGTTACGGGGACGACGGCGAGCGGCGTCCCTCTCACGGTGCAGTACTCTTTTAAAGTCGGAGCGGCAGCATTCCTCATAGCCGTGTTGTGGACCGTGCTGACCTCGAAGGAGTACCCGCCTGATGACATGGAAGAGTTTATCAAGAAGAAAGCCGAAAAGAGGGGGTTTGCAGCCGGGTTTACCGAGATCACTTCCGCGATAAAAGAGATGCCCGAAACGATGAAGCAGCTCGCCGTCGTGCAGGTATTCACCTGGCTCGGACTGTTCTGCATGTGGATGTTCTTCGGGCTGACGACCGCGCGGCACGTCTTTGGCGCGACCGATGAGAGATCGACGCTGTTCGACCGGGGGATCGAGTGGGGCGGGATATGTTTTGCCGTCTACTCGGCCACCTGCTTTGTCGTCGCCTTCGCGCTTCCCAGGCTTGCCGCCGCGACGAGCCGCAAGACCGTTCACGCGATATCTCTTATCTGCGGGGGCGTCGGTCTGCTGTCGGTCTATCTCATCCGGGACCAGTATATCTTGCTGCTTACGATGGTAGGCGTAGGCATAGCGTGGGCATCGATTCTCTCGATGCCTTACGCGATACTTTCGGGCGCGCTCCCGCCCGCGAGAATGGGCGTCTATATGGGCGTCTTCAATTTCTTCATCGTCATCCCGGAGATCATTGCGTCGCTTACGTTTCAGCCGCTGGTCAAATACGTCTTCGGCAACAACCCTCTCTATGTCGTGATGCTCGGAGGCGCGGCGCTTTTAGTCGCGGCGCTGATGGTCATAAGGGTTCGAGACGTCGTCGACCGCGATGTGCCCGAAGCGGCTGTCATCGAGGCGGACGAATACGAAGCATTCGGCGCGCAGCAATCGGCGCAGCCGGTCCCGAGCACCGGCTTGATCGATGAAAAGTAGAAGGCGAGAAGATTCGTATGATGCCTGTTCGGGTCAGAAGCATTCTCTGTAACCTGCTCTCGGTCCTCTTCTTGTTCTTCGCTTTTCCGTACTCGATTCAATCGCGGCAAACACCGGGCGACGTCGCGAGCCGCCCGTCGCGAGAGACGCGCGAATGGGTCCACGACGCGGTGATCTATGAGGTATTTCCTCGCAATTTCTCGCTCGAAGGGACGTTCAACGCCATCACAGCGCAGCTCGACCGGCTCCGCGATCTAGGGGTGACGATCATCTGGCTGATGCCCGTTCACCCTACGGGGCAGGAAAAGAAGAAAGGCTCGATAGGCAGCCCGTACGCTGTCCGCGATTTCTACGCCGTCAATCCCGACTACGGCACGAAAGAGGACTTCCGGCGGCTTGTCGCAGAGACTCACCGGCGCGGGATGAAGCTGATTATCGATATGGTCGCAAATCACACGGCGTGGGACAGCGTGATGATAAAGACGCCCGAATTCTACACCCGCGACTCGACGGGCAAAATACTCCCGATAGGCGATTGCTGTCCCGATGTGGCCGACCTGAACTATGACAACCCGCGACTGCGCGAGTACATGACGGACGTCCTGAAATACTGGGTGCGCGAATTCGATATAGACGGTTTCCGCTGCGACATCGCCTACATGGTCCCGACCGATTTCTGGGAGCAGGCGCGAAAAGAGTTAGAGCGGATCAAGCCCGACATAATCATGCTCGCCGAGTCGCAGGAGCCGGAGCACCTCCTGGCCGCATTCGATTTGAATTATGACTGGCCGCTTTTTCACACGATCACCGAAGTGGTCAACGGGCTTAAACCCGCGACCGCCTTTCGCGCAGTCTGGCAGTCGGAGCGCGCCCGGATGCCGCGAGGCGGTTTGAGGCTGAGGTTTTCGGATAACCACGACGAGCTTCGCGCGACGGCGAGGCTCGGACAGCGGGCCGCGCTCGCCGCCTCCGCGCTTCTCTTCACGCTCGACGGCGTACCGCTGCTTTATAACGGTATGGAGGTCGGCGATACGACCGAATCGAGCGACCCCGTCTTATTCGAGAAAGCGCCGATACGCTGGCAGGTGAACAAGCGGCCTCCGGAGATAAACAGGTTTTACAAGCAGATCATCGCGTTGCGCCGCGCAAGTCCTGCCCTGCGACAGGGCGAGATGGAATGGGTCGGCAACTCGGATGATTCGAGGATTATCACCTACGAGCGGCGACTTGGGGCCGAGCGATTTCTGATCGCCATAAACTTTTCAAACCGTCCCTTCATCGGGCTGGTCGATGCAAGAGCGAGCCACGAGCTTGAAGACGTGTTCTCAAACGACCGCCTCACATCAGACAGCCATCCCGGCCCGCGCGCAGCCTCTCTGCCCGCGCTCTCACTCGACCCGTGGGGCTTTCGCGTCTTCAAGAAAAGAGAAGCCAGAAGTCAGAAGCCAGAAGCCAGAAGCCAGAAGCTGGTCGTGGCTTATGCTGATTCACATCAATCGCCTTTGATCGAGAGATGAGGCGAGAGATTCTGGCTTCTGGCTTCTGACTTCTGGCTTCTGAACAACTTGACAGTCGGCATCCTGCTGGAAACAATTCATTCGCAACGTCGTAAAAACTTTTCAAGGGGTGATACTTTGACTTCGACAAGACAGGATGAGATGCAGACAAGGATTGAGGCTCAGCGTGAAGCTCTCGACGCCTGGACAAGGGAGATCGTGCAGTGGCATTTCAGCCCGGAGACGGGATGCCCCTTCTGGCTCGAATACGCGAAGACGTTGGATTGGGACCCGCGCAAAGAGATAAGGTCCTATGATGACCTTTCGCGGTTCGGTTTTTTTCAAGACGAATGGCTGCGCGGCGGGCCTGTTCGCCGCTGGGTGCCGAAAATCTACGCCAATCGCCCCGTCTATGTCTTCGAGACCGGGGGCAGCACGGGCGTTCCCAAATCGCGCATCAGCGTCGACGATTTCCGAATCGATTATGAAAACTTCAGCGACACGCTGCCCGAAGAGTTCTTTCCAAAGGGCGCGGACTGGCTGATGGTCGGCCCATCGGGGCCGCGCCGTTTGAGGCTGGCCGTAGAGCATCTCGCGCAGTATCGCGGCGGAATATGCTTTATGATCGACCTTGACCCGCGCTGGTTCATCAAGCTGCTAAAGATGAAAGAGGTTCAGATGGCCGAAGTCTACAAGCGGCACATCATCGATCAGGCGCTCACCCTGCTTCGCGCGCACGATAACATTCAGTGCCTGTTCACCACTCCGAAGCTGCTTGAGGCGCTGTGCGAGAAGATCAACTTGAGAAAGGCGGGGATCAAGGGCGTCTTCTGTGGCGGGACCGAGATGACCCAGCAGTTCCACCGCTTCGCCGTAGAAGAATTGCTCGACGGTGTCTACTTCGCCCCTACGTACGGGAACACGTTAATGGGGCTTGCAGTCCACAAGCCGCGAGTGGCTGAAGACAACTATGCGATCATCTATTACCCGCCGATGCCGCGAGCGATGATCGAAGTCGTCGACCCGGATGATCCTGAAAGGGTTGTCGGGTATGGCGAGACGGGGCGGGTGCGACTCACGACGCTCACGCGTGAATTCTTCATGCCGCGTTTTCTTGAGCGAGACGAGGCCGAGCGCGAGCCGCCCTGCGACCTCTATCCGTGGGACGGCGTGCGCAACGTCAGACCGTTCTCGCGCTTCCAGACGACGGTCGTCGAAGGCGTCTATTAATCTGAGATTCGAGATCTCAGATTTGAGATTTCAGATTATGAACAGAACGAGAATTCTTTTAGTCGTGTTCTTGTGCGCCAATCTTCAGGTGGCGATGGCGCAGGAATGGGCGCAGTGGCGAGGCCCGAACCGCGACGGGGTTGTGAGTTCTTTCTTATCTCCTGCCTCCTGGCCAAAAGCCCTGACGCTCAAGTGGAAGACGGCAGTAGGCGGCGGATACTCTTCGCCTCTGCTTGCAGGCACACGGGTCTATATACACACCCGGCAGGATGATAATGAAGTCGTCCAGTGTCTCGATCTCGCCAGCGGCAAATCGCTGTGGCGGACCAGCTATCCCGCCCCGTTCGCCAAGAACCAGTACGCGGTCAAGATGGGCAAAGGGCCGAACTCCACGCCGGTCCTTTACCGGGACAAACTCTACACTCTCGGCGTGACTGCGGTGCTCTCCTGTTTCGATGCGAAGTCGGGCGCCCTGAAATGGCGCAAGGACTATTCGAAGCAAATCGACACCTCGAAGCTCTTTTGCGGAACGGCCATGTCGCCCGTGATCGAAAACGGGATGGTGATAGCCCACGTCGGCGATGACAGGCAAGGATGGCTTGTCGCCTTTGACGCGGAGACAGGTAACGAGCGGTGGAAATGGGAAGGCGACGGGCCGGGTTACGCCTCGCCTATAGTCGCAGAGCTTGAGGGCGCGCGGCAGGTGGTGACGCTGACCGACAAATCGGTGATTGCCGTCGCCGCAGATTCAGGAAAGCTGCTATGGAAGATGCCTTTTCCGGATGAGTGGAACGAGAACATAGTCACGCCGGTCCTTTATAAGAAAACGCTGATCGTCTCAGGCGTGAGGCAGGGTACGCGCGCGCTCAAGATAACAAGGGCCGGAGATAAGTGGACGGCCACCGAGCTGTGGCACAATCCGAAGATTGCGATGTATATGAGCTCGCCTGTGCTCGACGGCGATTATCTCTATGGTCTTTCACACCTCAGGAAGGGCCAGTTCTTCTGTCTCGACGCGCGCACCGGAGAGCTGGTGTGGGCGACCGAGGGCAGGGAAGGCGCGAACGCCGCCGTCCTCAACACAGGCAAGCACCTGGTCTTTCTCACCGACGACGCCGACCTGATCGTGGCGAACAAGAGCGCAAAAGGGTTCGAGTCGGTGGCGAAATATCAGACGGCGGACAGCCCTACCTGGGCACACCCGGTCATCTGGGGCAAGCAGATTCTTATCAAGGATGAGTCGTCGC
>DASTET010000007.1:0-2601 GCA_035709445.1 Blastocatellia bacterium
TTATGAAAGCCATCGGCGCGGTCTCGCCCGGCTGATGACACACGGTGCAGTTGTTATAGATGATCGGAGCGACATCCTTTGAGAATGTGACCGGGGAGGTAGTCTTGTCGCTGGCGCTGCCTGCCGGCTGTGCCAGGAAGAAGCCGCCCAGCGCAACGCTCAGAGCGAGACAGAAAGCGTGAGTTCGTTTCATAGAGTTCTCCTGAAGTGATAAACCGCGTCAGTCCACTGACCGCCAGCATTCGTGCGAGGCTGCTGCTGGCAAAAGGCCCATCTGGGATTACGTCGCCTCACATTTTTAGTTACAAGATTCTCCGCGAAAGAGTCAGCGCCATCATTATATGAAATTGCGGGCCGAAAGGAAGGGCAAATCTGTATACTTGCAGCGCGCAATCTACCATCGAACAGTTTTCCCGGATATTACTTGACCGGCGCACGGCAACTGGGTTAATCACCGATCTTAGAATTCGGATTGAAGCGATTATGATGTTGCGACTCTTAACAGCCGTGCTATTGCTGCTGGCCTGGACGGTCTTTCCGGCGCGTTCGCAGGAATCGCCGCCACAGGCCGTCTTTCATCACGTCCACCTGAATTCTATAGACCCCGCTTCAGCTATAGGGTTTTACACAAGAACCTTCGACGTCACAAAGAGGGTCAGCCTCGCAGGATTCGATGCGATTCAAAGCGAGAATATGTACCTGCTGTTCAACAGAGTGGCGAAACCGCCCCGGACCTCGCCCGATAGCGCGATCTGGCATTTCGGGTGGGGCAGCACCGACATGGAGGCAGACTATCAAAAGCTCCTCGCAGGCGGCGTCGCATTTCACACTCCCATCACAAGGCTCCCTTCGGGCATTCTATTCGCCTACATGAAAGGGCCTGACGGCGCGCTCGTTGAGATAAACACCTCGCGGACTCGCGCGTTCATCCACGTTCATCTTTATAGCGAGGCTCCACTCTGCGCCGCCGAGTGGTATCAAAAACACCTCGGCGGCGTGGTCCGTAGCAACTCTCAGCGGAGCGGCCCCTGCGAGGTCCCGTTTGCCGCGCCGAGCGAGCCGCTCGGCGTAATTCGCTCGCCGAGCGCCGTGGTCCGGTTTGGCGATATAAGCCTGATAATCTACCCGCGACAGCGCCCCGGCCCGCTCGTCAGTCCTCGCGGCCACGTCGCAGATCATATCGCGTTCGCATGTCCCGATCTCGACGCCGCGCTTGAGCGTTTGCGCGCGTCAGGGGTGAAGGTTATCGAGGGGCCGCGCAGATTTGGCAACAGCCGGGCGCGCTCGGCGATGATCGAAGGGCCGGACGCAATCGCTATAGAGCTCGTCGAAAAGAGTTAAATAGCACTATTGCGATTGCGTCCGCTCAGCGCCGGGATTAAAGAATCCGCCGAGCTGATCTGTCAGGCTCTATTGAGAAGTTGAGCGTATATACAGATGGCCGGCTAGTGAGGGCGGGCTCGAAAAAAGTACCTGTTGATGGGTTCTAACTGATTTCCGGCAGTCGATCCGCTGAGTTCAATCTGATAATCACCGGCGGTCAAAGAACGGGCGGGAACATTAACAACAACGAATCTGTCATCACCCTCGGATTCAGCATGTAATTGCTCTGCTGTGAACACTTCGTTCCCCTCGTCCGTCTCAATAGCTGCGCGGTAATACTGATAATCATCAGCTCCCAATTCGAGCTTAAGCTCAACCGTAGCCGCGTTGGCCGGGATGACGATTCTTTGAGTTTCGCCTGCGTCCCTGACAGTTCCAGGCCGCAAGGTTGCTATGACCGCATGAGGCTCCGAGGTCCCGTTGGACGATTGCCAGCTCTTCATAACCAGCAAGAATATACTACCTATGATCAGCAGCAACGCTGCCGTGACCGAATACTTCAGGATGGGGCTTTGCGCCAGCAAGGCTGTAGGGATAAATTGCTTACGAGGCTCTCGCACCGGGGCTGCATCCTCGGCATCAGACGATTGAGTATCAATATGCCGGTGCAAGGCCATAGCGAAGATCAGTTTCTGGCGACGCTCGGGCGCGATTAAGAAGTGAGTTTTAAATCGCTCTTTATCCTGGCTGGAAAGTTCGCCTTTGACATATTGGTCGATCAACTCATCTTCGGCTATAAGTAACTCTTCAAAGTAGTCGCTCGCGATAAGCAGCCGCTCTTCAATCTGCTCTCTCTCATCTTCGGCAGCCATGCCGAGCAGGTATCGTCTGATAGATTCATGTTTATAGTCTGGTTGCATAAGGGCTTCTTTTTACTCTGAATCCGGATCGGGCGGCGCGCACAGCTAACATCTTTGTACCGCTCTTTGTTCGATGCATCTTTGCACACATTTTTGAAGGGCTGCGCGGATACGGTGGACGCGAGTCCGCAGGGCGCTGATAGCCACACCCAGTCGATCGGCCAGCTCCTTTCTGTTATCAATCTTCAATCTCTTGTCTTCGTAGTAGTACCGCAGTATCAAGTCACGGTTATCGATCGCCAGGTCTTGCAGGCAGTCCTCCAGGCATTCATATGCTAGTTCTACTTCTTCATTCTGGACCGGCATCGGCTGCGCTGGCGCTTGTTTTCTCCTCAGGTACTCTTTATGCACCTTGTGA
>DASTET010000008.1:0-6452 GCA_035709445.1 Blastocatellia bacterium
CGGCGATGCTCGCGAGGAAGCCGCCGGCGTCCATCGTCAGCGCGGTACGCTGGCCGAAGGGGCTCAGGATGCCCGTAACATTTCCTGCGCCGTTTCGCTCAATGGTGGTGATGTTGTTATCGCCGTCGGTCACCTGTGTGAGCCACCCCGCGCTGTCGTATGTGAACTCGTAGAGTGTCGCGCCCGTCAGCGCGTGGAGCGTGCGCAGGTGCCGCCCTGCGGGGTTGAAGACGTAAAGCTCGCGCGCGTCCTCTGACGCGATCACCATCTCGTTCGCCGAGAAGCTGGGCAGGAAGGGCGTGACCTTGCGGATGTTGCCCACATTGCCCCCGCCGTTGTCGCCGATGTAGATATTGCCCAGCGCGTCTTCAACGATGTTGAGCAGGTGGAAGAACCCGGCGGCGCGAGCCGTCCCCCCGTCGCCGCCGTATCCCATGGTGCTGAGCCCCGCGAACGTGTTGATGAACCCTTCGGGCGTCACTACGCGCAAGCGATTCAGGCCAGGGCTGCAACCCTGCTGGCTGATATAAAGGTTGCCCTGCCGGTCGAACGACATATGATTGACGCATTCTATGTTCGCCTGCGTCGCCGGGCCACCGTCGCCGCCGGTGCCGATCCCGTTGCCGCCTGCGACGACGGTGAGCTGGTTGTCGGTGCTCAGCTTCACCACCCGCGTGCGGCCGAAGTCCGTGTAGTAGAGGTTTCCCTGCGTGTCGACCGCAGGCGCGGCCCCATCAAAAACGACCGTGGTCAGGTTGCCCGCCGGGTCGATCTTTTTGATCCTGCTGCAATCCTGAAAGTAGAGGTTCCCGTTACGGTCCAGCACAAGCGCCCCCGGCCCGCACAGGTTGGCAGTGATGGCGGGGATGGGAGGACAGGGGTTCTGCGGGTCTGCGCAATCATCCGCCGCGATTCCTGTGCCCGCGATGGTGGTGATTATTCCCGCCGTGTTTATCTTGCGGATACGCCGGTTGTTGAAGTCGCCGATGAAGACGTTGCCCATCGGGTCGACGGCCACGCCTGAAGGAATATTCAACTGCGCGTTAACCGCGGGGATGTTGTCGCCGTTGTAGCCGTGAACGCCCGTCCCGGCCACAGTGAAGATGAGCCCTGCCGTTGTCACCTTGCGAACCCTCGGAATCCCGTTCTCAACTACATAGACGCTGCCTTGCGCGTCAACGGCTATCTGGACCGGCCCGTGCAGAGGCACCCTGTTTGCGGGCACGCCGTCCTGGCACAGATGCGGTGTGACAACGCAGTCGACCGTCACGCCGCCGGCGATTGTGCTGATCGTGCGCGGGGCTTCATCAATGCTACGGCTGTCGCCATTGCCCAGGTATAGGACTTGACCTATCGGGTCGTAGGCGTGATGCACATCCAGGGTCCAGCCGCCCAGCCCGCTGGCGCGCGCGTCAAGAGCGCCAACCGTGGACACGAAGGAGGTCGGCAGCAACACCTCCTGCCGCGTCGGGTTACCGAAGATCGCCACTCCGTTGCCGTTGTAGCCGAAGTTATTCGTCTGTTGATAGACGCCCTGATAGACGTAGCTTATCCGCACGACCGCGCGCTGTGCGCCTTGCATCGTGCGCCCGTAGGCGTCCTTACCGTCCCAGGTAAAAGTGGTCGTCAGGTTCGTCTGTCTAGGAAAGCTCTGGGTGAATTTCCGCCCGGCGATGGTGACTTCAAGGTCGATGCGAGCGACGCTCGCCGGGATCGATGAGTCGCTCAAGGGGATGGTCAGCGTGTAAGACGCCTTGCGTCCGGGCACGCGGCCGGTGTTGTAATTCAAGCTGAAGGGCGTGCCCGTCACCTCCACCACCTCGCCCAACGTTTGCGACTCACAACCGATGATCGAGCCGTCACGAGTCGTCGGGCAGTTGGTCGGTTTATCACATTTCGGCGGCTTCGTGTTCGGCGGCTTGGCATCCGCAGGAGGCCCGAAGGCCCAGTTCTTGTCCCACGGCGAGAAGTGGCTGAGCGGCGTCCGCCAGAGGCTCTGGCCCGCGGAGAAGAGCGTCGCCAGTCGCTGCCGTTCGGCCACAGTGATGCCGAGCGCCGCATAAGCCGCGTCGCTGGCAGGCAGGTTGCTGCCGTCCAGGTCCATATTCACCCGTCCGTTGCTGATCGAGAGAATCTTGACCACGCGCCCGCTGACCGAGGGTACCCAGCGACCGCTCTCGCGGTCGTAAAACCCGGTCGGGACGCTCAACCCGGTGGGGAAGCCCAGGAAATTCTGCTCGTAGCTGATAACCGGCTGGCTGAAGTTCACCTGCGTAGCCCCGGCTGCGACCGCCTCATCGACGCTGTATTCCAGCGCGTAGGTGTAAGCGCTGGTGGCCGGCAGATCGCCCGGCATAGCCTCAGGCCCGCGCTCTCCCACGGTGTACTCTGTAGCGCGGACGTGCAGCCTCGTAAGCCCCTGCATAGTTCCGTCGGGCAGCTTCATCGTCGCCGTCGTCCCCTGCCTGAACAGCAACGTCGCCCGCCGCCGCCCGTCCTCGTCAATTACTGTGCTGCCCTGCGCCACCTGAATGGGTATGTTTGCGCTCAGATCGAGGCGTGTGACCTGCGCGTCGTAGCAGACTATCGCCACGTCATCTACCACGACATACTCCTGCCACGGCACATCGGCCTGCCGCTGGACAGGCAGACACCCTACCTTCTCGTATTTAACCGTCAATATCCCGCCGCCGTTGACCACCATGTCGAACCTGCCATCGGCGCGGCTCAAGGTCTGCCCGAACTCGGGATGGTTCAAGACGCTGATCTTCGCCTTCGGTACAGGCGTCCCGTTTCTGTCTATGACCCGCCCGCGCAAAACGGCCGCGCGCTCCATCTTGATCGCGCCCGGAGCGACCCCGGTCTGAATCGGGCTAGGCCCCGTGTAAAGGAACTCTGTCGCCGCCCCGATAGTCGTTACGACGCTCGAGTCTATGGGCGGGGCGACCGTCATCGGGTCGGGCGGCGGCGGAACAGGATCGGGATTTACAGTTATCGTCACCTCATCAAAACTGCTGAGCTGCGAATCACTCGCCGTGAGCCGCAGCACATAGCTGCCTTCCACGCTGAATATCGCGGTCGTCGCCGGGGCGCTTGCGTTGCCGAAGATGACTGCGCCGGGGCCGCTCACCGTGATCCAGGAGACGGATAGCCCACCCGCGGGGTTGCCGTCATCGGTCACCGTTGCGTTGAGGCTCGCGCCGGAAGGGAGCGTTATAGCCTGATCCGGGCCTGTATTGACCGACGGCGGCTGATTGCCGGGATCAGGCGGATTGACGGTGATCGTCACCTCGTCAAAATTGCTCAGTTGCGAATCGACTGCCGTGAGCCGCAGCACGTATGTGCCGGGCTGACTGAAGCTCGCGGCGGTCGCTTCGGAGTTCGGATTGCTGAAGGTCACCGTGCCCGGCCCGCTCACCTGGCTCCACGTCGCCATCAGCGCTCCGCAATCGGGAAGCCCGTCATCGTTGATCATCCCGCTGAGGCTCGCCGCGCCCGGCAGCCAGACGGTCTGATCCTGTCCGGCGAAGACCGCCGGGAATTGATTTGTATTCTGGCCGAATCCTCTGAACAGGAATGCCGCCATCTGGCTGCGAGTCACAGGATCAGAAGGACAGTACATCGCGGCGGCGCAACCGAGCGTGATGCCTCGCAGACGCATCTGCTCGATAGATGCGAAGAAGAAATTCGTGGGCGGAACATCTATAAAATTCTGCTGAGCAGGCTGAGGCGGGTTGATGATGCCGAGCGCGCGAATGATGAAAGCCGCCATCTGATCGCGGAGCACAGGATCATCCGGACAGTAATTGTCGGCATCGCAGCCTTGCGTTATACCGAGCACGGCCATCTGTTCTATGAAACGATAAAAAGGGTTCGAGGGCGGAACATCGGCGAAGCGCTGCTGAGCAGGTTCGGGCGGATTCGGCATACCTAGAGCGCGAATGATGAAAGCGGCCATCTGACCCCGTGTCACGACAAGGTCCGGACAGAAGTTGTTCGGGTCGCATCCGAGAGTTATCGCCTGGGCGGAGATGCTGCGAATCTCCCTGAAGAAAATGTGCGACTGCGGAACGTCGGCAAAGTCTATCCACCTGCACTTGCCCCCTGCGCCCGCATTGAAGATTGTGGTGATTTCCGACTCGGCGAGCGCGCGGTTATAGATGGAGACCTCATCGATTCGGCCTTTGAAGAAGTCGTTTGCATTCGGGGCCTTGCCAAAATGGAGTCTGGCCGAGGAAGCCTGGCCGAAAGGGGCCGAGCCGAGGCTGAACCTGACGCCGTTTTTGTAGAACTCGATATTGGTAGGAGTGTAGACGACGGCGACGTGCTGCCATTCGTTGAGACTTACGTCCGCAGGCTGCCAGATCCCAGCGCCAGTGAACACGCCGAAGCTGGATGAAAGCGGCTCTATGGTTACGGCCCTGTCGAGTCCCCCGTCGTCGCCGCTCAAGATGGTCTGCCGGACGGCATGGTTGAGCCTCGTCGGAAAGACCCACGCCTCCCAGGTTGTGCTCGCTATTGCCGCCGGTTGAACGTCTAGGTCCGTCGAAACGAAATCATCCGTTCCGTCGAAGCTGAACGCCTGTTTGACCTGCCCGGAATTGAATGCGGCCCCGGTCTGAAGCGTGGCGCGACTGGGGCCTGCGATGTTGTTCGGGTTGCCGTCGCCCGGCCACCAAGCTACAAGTCCAGCCGGGCGGGGCGTGCAAGCGGCGTCCTGCATTATAGTGACGGCCTGGCCTGCAACGGTGATCGTCCCTGTCCGAGGCGCATTTGTCGGGTTGGCTTCAATAGCGTAGCGTACCGTACCGTTACCAGTGCCGCCGCTCCCCTGTGTGATTGTGATAAAGCTCGAATTGCTTTCGGCAGTCCATCCGCACCCATCGGGCGCGACTACGGACACAGCGCCTGTGTCTGAGGCGGAGCTGAAAGCTTTGCTTGCGGGCGTAACACAGTAGCCGCACTGGAACGAGGAGGCCGCCGGGGCTAACGAGAAGACCGATGCGGCGGCGAAGCAGATCGCGCATATTAAAGCGAGTGAGGGAGCCGACCATCGCTTTGGAAAGTGGTTTGATTTACGCATACTAAAGCCTCGACAGTTGTGCCCGGGACGGGGATGAGTATGTGACCAGCAGTAGCGAAATCTTGCAGATGCGGTGTTGACCGCCGGGGGTCCTGACCCCGTGGGCCTTGCCCGATGCTATCCACCGGCGGACGCTCTGCGTTTTTACCTGAACGAGCGCGCCAGCCTGGCGAGTCGTCAACAGTTCTGTATTGATCCGACAGACAGGGCAGACCGTCAATGGTGGCCCGGTCAGGACCCGCTGCCGCTCGAAAGCTATGATCTCGACCCTTCTCTTGATCATTGTCAGGCGTGAGCGTTCATGTATAATTGGCGTGACCACCAGGGCCACGAACCGCTTCGGTCGGCCCGGATTGTATTCAAAAGACCGGAAGAAGTCTGGAATAAGAAGGGAATAATTTCGGAAATCTCCCTATAAAAGGCCCCGGATAAGATATATGTCGCTTCAGCCTCACGCTTATCGCAGCAAGAAATATGTTCTCGGAGATTACGTCCTCGACGCCGACAGACGGGCAATCACGTGCAACGGCGATGTCGTCCACCTGCCGAATAAGCCCTTTCAGGTATTGCTCTATCTCATAGAACACCGTGACCGCGTCGTTACCCGCCAGGAACTGTTCGATCAATTCTGGGACGGTAAGGATGTTTACGACGATACACTCAATAAATGTATAGGCGCGATACGTAAGGCGCTCGGCGAGCGGTCCGAAAACACGCGATTCATAGATACGCGCCATCGTGAAGGGTATTGTTACGTCGGGCCGTTTGAAGAGGTGATCGAGTACTCGCCGCCGGGGGTAGAGATCGAAAAGACGCGGGCGGTTCGCATAATAATTGAAGAGGAAGAGACGCAGCCCTCTGGATCATTAGAGCAAACGGCAGCCGCCGCCTCTCTCCCCGGCGCGGTTACGGCGCTCGCGCGAAGACGGCCCTATTTGCCTGTAAGGGTTGCGGTAATATTACCGGCTGTCACTCTGGGCGCTATCTTCTTAATTCTGTATCTAAATTACTCGACTTCTGTATCAGACCAGTTATCGAACCACGCGCAGGTTTTTCCGATACGTTCGATAGCTGTGCTGCCGCTCAGGAACCTATCGGGCGATCCTGAGAGTGAGTACTTCACCGATGGGCTCACAGAGACTTTTATAACCGAGCTTTCGAAGATCGAAGGGTTGAAAGTTATATCGCGCAGTTCCATGTTCACGTTCAAGGGAAAAGAGATTGACCCGCGAGAGGTTGGTCGACGGCTCGGCGTCGGCGTGGTGCTGGAAGGGAGCGTTCGCAGAAGCGGCGACACCGTGCGTGTAGAGACGCGACTGGTGAACGCGACGGATGGCCGCGTCATCTGGGCGGGCAACACATTTGATCG
>DASTET010000009.1:0-6194 GCA_035709445.1 Blastocatellia bacterium
CACTATGACCGGCTGGATCATTATCTCTTTGACTTTCATGATTTCATCTCCTTAGTTGGGACAGAAGCTGCGCGCTATTTGATCGGTCATATCGCGGTTAGCGTCGAGCAAGCCCATTCGGCCGGTGAAGCGCAGAATCCAGACTGTGTCACGGTCTCTGAGAAAGTAAAAGGTGGCCGCGACCCATCGGTTGCCCTCGAAGTAGCAGAAGGCGAGACGCCTGCCCGGCAGTAACCCGCCGTCGAATTTCTCATCGGCAGTTACGGTGACGCCCGGTTGACACAGCCTCAACCCTTCCATCTCTTTGCGGATGATATCGTCGAGCGAGCGACGGTTTAAACTCTCTCTATTAATTCTCAATAACGCTTCGCTGCGCTCGCCGTAGACGAACTCTGTCTTCGTTCGACCGACGGCATCGGTGTAGGTGGCAGGCCGCCAATCTCCTATCAGGGCGATTTTGTACCTGCCCGCCTCGTCGACATACTCCTGGGCGGCCTGTTTTGCCGGTGCGACGAAGTAGATGGTTATGAGGGCCAGCATCATTGATACAAGTTTATATTTCATACCGCCTCCACTGCTGCGCGCGAACTCAACTGTAGCGACGCGATTGTTATGCGCACACGTTATCTGCGCACTATCTCGACCGAACAATGCGCGCGCGCTGCGACGGCAGCCGACACGCTGCCTAAAAGAAATCTCTTTATTTTGGAGAGCCCGCGCGCGCCCACAAAGATAGAGTCGGCTCCCCAGCTACGAGCCTCTTCTACGATTGCCTGCCTGGGGTCCCCGGTATCCACCTTGAGCGAAACGTCCAGCCCGGCCTGGCGCAGCTCTATCTCCGGCTTTCTCTGTATCTCACGCGCCTGCTCGGTTGCATCACTAGCTTCAGCGCCAATCACGTTGTAGTAGCCGCCTGTAAGTGTTATTAGCCGGACTTCTGTCTTCGCAGGCCAGGGGCGAGCCGCCACCGCTCGCACTGCTGACTGCGCGCCGGGCGAGCCATCCACGCCGATAAGTACCCTGACCGGGCGTATGCTTTCCAGCACGCGGCCACGACCGATGCGCACCGAGCAATGAGCTTCAGTGGCGACCTTTTGTGAGATGCTGCCAAGCGCAAGGCGGCCAAGCGACGAGCGACCGTGCGAGCCTACAACGATAAGGTCCGCTCCCCATTCATCCGCCCTTCTGACGATCGCGGATGCGGGAGAATCGGCACAGGCTTCAGTCAGTATATGCCAGTCGGGGAAGCCCGCCTTGATCCGCTCGAACGCCTGCGATGCCATCACCTCCATCTTCTCAAGAACCTGCCTCCCCTGTTCGCGCGCTTCCTTCAAGCTTATTATGTCCAGCCTCTCTCCTCGCGACGGGGTGGCCTCGCCGCTCTGCGCCGGCGCAAACCATAGCTCGGCTACAGAGATAACCAAAACCTCGGCTTCGCCAGGAAGCCCCGCCCGCCTCAATTCATCAAGCGCCGCATCGGCGGGTTCCGAGCCGTCGTAGCCGATCAGTATCTTCATACGCTCTTTCATAATCGCTCTCCTTCTGTATGGCTGCTCTACCCTGGAATTCAAAGTGTTGACTCGCAAGAGGTATGCCGATTCTGCGGGCAGGAATTTGCTCTAAATTTGCCTGTTATCGCGTCCGATCCCCTAGTTTGGTTATTCTGCTGCGTGTTTAGGCACAGTATTTGGGGAAGTTTACCCCAAGTGGAGATTCTAAACACCGCTTTGGGAAACGCGAGCAGAACGCTTGCGCCCGTTAGCGCCCCGGCGCTGCCCAGGATACTAAAGAGGAGTATTTAGACCAACAGCGAAACATCGGTTAGGGGGGCCAGATCAAGCCCTCGCCGTCAGGTTATATCGATCCTGAACCACCTGTATCATCGCATCATTGATGTCAGGGACCTGGCCTGTTCGATATTGCCTTTCAATATTCTCTAGCTGAGATGACAGGGCATAATCTCTGAAGACATCCGCGATCCAGCGAGAGAAGTCCCCTGCCCGTAGATGTCCGTCAAGCATTTCGGGAGGAGCAACCGCAAGGATAGCCGTAAACTCTTTCAACGTGCGGGCCCGCCGTCCCGTCGGCACTCCATTCTGTACGAATATGAAAGCTCTTGTCTCGGGCAACGGCATATCGAGATACTTATGCTCGTGCCGGACGTGAGACGTAAGGCGAGGCGCAACGTAAAACTTGCAGAGCTTCCCGCAAGCCTCCTCCGTGTTTGGCAGGAGCACCGCTTCATTTACAGCCAGGTTGCCTAATACCTTCTCCCACTCAGCAACATCTCCGTTGCCTCCCTGCAATGCTCTGAGCGCCCTCACTTCGCGCGGGTCGGACTCGCGCGTCACGATTATTGCCTCTGTTGCCGCCAGAATTTCCGGATGGATACTTGAGACCTGATATGTGACGAGCGTATAACCTGCCAGCTCAAGATCGAGAAGGCGTATCACGCCCGCATCGTGCAAGAAATAGTGGGCCTCATCCACAATTATCCTGTGCGGCAATCCGGTCTCGCGCCTCAGCTCCTTGAGCAATAACAGCAGGGAGGTTACGTACTCTCGCTTCTGTCTCATCCTCAACCTTGAGAGATCGAGGACGAGGCTTACGTCCGGGTAACGCAGCGCGCGCGTTATGTCGCGGGCCTGGGGCGGAGGGTCCTCGCCTCCAAGCACGATCACGCCCGGAAGCGATTCGAGCGTGCGGTAGTCTCCCTCCGGGTCTATGACGCAGACGCAGTAATGCTGAAGGATGAGATGCTCGCAGAGCAGCCCTGCTACCCAGGACTTTCCCGTCTGCGAGTCGCCCGCTATCAGCACATTGCGCCCGCGCACGGCGAGCGAAAGAGGTTGTCCCTTTTCGTTTGTGCCCAGCAGCAGTTGACGACCGGTGCGTTGCGGCGACAGCTTGAGATGTCGAGCGGCTTGCCTTATGTAATCGGCCACGGCTGCCGGGCCGTTGCCTTCAATAACCACATCGGCTGTTCGCTTGAGCGCCTCACTCCCCCATCCGACCGCCACCCCAACCTCGCAGGCTTCCAACAACTGGTGGTCATTCTCCGCATCGCCGATAGCCAGCGCGTTGTGCTCTGATAAGCGCATCGCCCTCAGCGCATGGCGAAGCCCTGTAGCTTTGCTGATCGCCTGCGGCAAGACCATAAGTCGGCCCCGGTTGAATAGCAGGACGAGCGGCAGCTCCAGATCAGAAATAATCGAGAGTATCTGATGCGCCAGGTTGGCGTCGGCTTCGACAACGCACTGGCCTCTGTCGAACTTGACGCCTCGGCGGTTGAGTTCATCGAGAAAAGCCGGCTGAGGCGCATGGCCAAGGACGGCGGAACGGCCCGCGCCGGGGAACGCAACCACAGCGCCGTTTTCGGCCACGATGGCGTCGAAGAGCCTGAGGTCGCCCATCAGGGAGCGCAAATGGCTGAGGATGCGCCCGGTCACGAGCACAACAACTATGCCGGTTGAGCGAAGCTCTTCGATGGCTGCGCGCACACCGGGATCGAGCACGCCGTCGCGCGCTATCGTCCCGTCATAATCGAGTGCCAGAATGCCGAATCTCAATCTCTTCTCTCCATAAAACAGGACAACACTGACGCGATTCAAAACCGAGCCAGCCTGTCCGCGCCGTTAAGCGCATTCCTGTATTCAACTCTTCGCCGATTCCGAATATCCCGCTGGCGCAGCGCGATGTAGTGCAAGAGGTTCCTTGCGCTGCCGCGATGAGCGCGGTGCAGGACGGCCACCTCATCGCTCAGCTCGGCTTCGGCATTCAGTATGACTGACCGTATCCCGGCCAGCTCGGAGATTATGTATTCCAGTTCCTCCAATTGATATGACGCATCTCTTTTTAACCTGGTCACCATCACAGCTCGCCTTTCCGGTCTCACTCGCATGCTACCTGTTAATACCCTACAGGAGTTCAATGCTTCCGGCTGTGACGCCCATCACGTCATAGACCAGTTCGTTGGTTGTGCCGAGCGTGATTGCTGTCACCAGGCGGACACCGGGCGAGCAAAAGAGTTATGCGCTACATCGTCGGCGACCTTGACACTAAATACGGGAAGGCCGCAGGCTCTAAGGGGATATGGCATCTTGAAAAGACCCGGAGAGAGGATTAATGAACCGGTCAATCCTACCGGCCAGGAGTGATCTGCCCGCGATGCGACCGGGGCTGAATGTTTGATACGGAGCCAATTAGATTCTTACAAACAGCGGCCTCGGATTGGCTCACCGGGCTAATGCTTATTATTACTTCGCTCGGCTCATCGCCGTTTCACGACGTTGTGATAAGCATCATCGTCCTCGGCGTGAGCCTGCGCAAAGGGCTCATCCTGGCTCACCTGGTGATATGGACATCGGTGCTTACTGATTTCCTGAAGCTTTCATTCTCCCTGCCGCGCCCTTATCAGGTAGATGCGGGAGTGAGCGACCTCGAAAGGTTCTATACCACTTCTGGCCTGGACGCGCATGAGGCAAAAGGCTCCTATGATTTCATAATCAAGCACCTGGCCGGACCATACGGACCTTACGGCGACGTCTCATACGGGTTCCCCTCAGGCCATGTTAGCGCTTCAACGACGGTTTTCGGAGGGATGTCATTTCTTTTTGAAAGTCGCGCCATACGCGCGGCAAGTATTCCCGTGATCATGCTGGTGGCAGTGTCGAGAATGTATCTTGGCCGGCACTTCCTCGGAGATGTGATAGGCGGACTGGTACTGGGGACAATAATACTATTTGCAGCCGCCCGGCTTTTAATCCGGCCCTCTCAAGACCGCAGTCTCTTTGATCAAGCGGACTTCCGCCGGTTTAACTGGCGAACGGGCATCCTCTTTTTCTATCTGATAGCAGTGCCGTTTCTATTACTCACGCTAAATGCGAGAATAAACCCGGACGATGCCGGTCGCCTGCTCGGCATAAACGCCGCCCTGCTGCTGGTGTTGCGAAAGGGGATACCGAGCGACTCAGGCTCGTTTGTCTGTCGCGCGGCGCGAGTCATTCTCGGCATCCTGCTCTTTGCGGTCACCCGCGTTGTGCTGGGTCTCGTAATTGATCGAGCCTTTGAAACCGAAAGCTCCCTGCTTATTTTTTTGCAGGGCGCTGTCTCAAGCTTTATGCTCATCTGGGCCACGGTCGGGATCGGCTCAAGGATCGGCCTGTATAAAAGAGGGAGCCGGGAACGGACGGATACTTTGTCCACGTAAGAGTGTGGTGCTGACCGCGGGATTCTCCTCTGTGTACCTCCGTTGAGGTCGGCACGATACGACCGGCGAAATCAGAGACAGTTCGCGCAGTCCTTCGAGCGCGTCGCGCGGGCTGTTTCTGATCCAGGGCGGTGTTAGATGATTCTGCTCCATCTGTAAGAGTTTTGCTGCACATCGCTGTTCAATCACTCGCTTCTGCTCTTTGCCCTGCGACAGTTTGCTTCTTATTCAATCTGGCTCTTAATTTGCTCCTCCATCGCAAGACGGCGCGACCTAAGCGCGATGTCCTTAATCGATGGAGGAAACCATGTCAATTAAGAGGCTAGTGCTCGGCCTGATCATTCTCAGTCTGTCTGCTCAACCGATTGTTTTGCTGGCGCAGACCACGACGGCGACAGCTGAGGATCCCTGGGATATCGTTAAAACAGTCCCTTTCGGAGCGGAGTTGGAAGTAAGGCTCAACAACAAGGTGAAACTGAAAGGGCGGCTACATACAGTTTCTGACACGACCCTGAAGCTATCTCGCAAGCACGAGATCGCCGAGCTTGATAGGGCGAATGTGCTGAAGGTCTATCGTCTCTATCCGAAATCAGAAGAGTTCAAGAGGATGACGAGCGGAGTCGGGGCGACGATCGGAGGAGGGGCCGGTCTTGGGATAAGCCTCTCGACAAGAGGCTCAGGCTATAATAGACCGTCTACGGGCGTCATTCTGATCCCGCTGGCAGGTCTGGCTCTCGGAGCAATTGGCGGGTATTTGATCGGGGACCGGATGCGGACGCGCCTGCTGATCTACGATGCCGGGCAACCGCAACAGGCCGCCCCGAGCGAACCCAAAGCAAAGAAACCTTAAGATACCTGCTTCATCGGGGCCGTCAAACTATTTCGTGACCTTCACTGCTCGAAGAGGTGGTGATTCAGCTTATAGAGACGCGCGAGGCCCAGGAAGGTCTCAAAGATTATACAGGGCCATTTAGTTCTCGCTTTA
>DASTET010000010.1:0-4651 GCA_035709445.1 Blastocatellia bacterium
TGAATCACTCTTCGTCTCATAGGCTTACTGCTACCTCCCCGAAGCGACACGCTTATAGCCGGTATATTTTATCTTCATCCTGAGAGGCACATCGTACCGCTTGAACTCAAGTATATCATCGGCATATACGTAGCTCGGAAGCCAGAGATATTCGCGATAATACTCGAACTTCGGAAACATCTCGCGGTCATCTTTGTTTGTGAAGGCGCGGCCCTCGGCCTTGACCATCTGAAACTCCTGGTCTTCGATCCATATTCTTCCTTTGAACGGGCGGGCGTCGCCCTGTTTGCGTTTTGTCGCGGCTGCCTTCGGCGCAGGCTCTACGTCGTATGCGAAGGTGTTTATCTCATCGAGTCTCTGCCGCTCGACGAACCTGATCGCGTACTCGGAGAGCGAACCGGGGGTCAGAAAGAAGGGCTCGACGCCGAGCAGGCTCTTGAAATCTGGCTTCATAACCCCGAGCAAATTTGTCAGGCGCGAAGGAGGAAACTCGATGATCTTCTCTTTCCGGTTGCCGAGGTCATCATAAACTATCTCCGAGACGCGATAATACTGCCCCGAAATGCTGCCCGCTTCGCCTATAGCCTGTACGAGTATCTCCTGGCGGTAGGTATAGGCCCGCTCCGAGGCTTTAAGCTCCTCTTCGGCGGCGGCGGCCCGCTTCAATGCTTCTTCGGGAGAGATAGACATCTGGCCTGCGCCGCCCGCATGAGTCGATAAGGCAGCAAGCGCCAGGAAGTAGGCGAGACCTTGAAGACCGATCCTGCGCATGTGATGCCAGAAAGTAAGTGTATTGAGTTATGGTTTCGAGCCCTGTGACGCCCGGTTCATCACAGGGCTCGGAATTTATACCACAAATCAGGGGCGTTTTTGAGGGGATTTTGTATCGGTTTGCGGTTTTTGCAGTTTTGGAGGCTGAGCTGGCGTTTCAGGTTTCTTCTCTTTAGGCTTGCCCTCGTCATCGGGTGCGATCTCGCCTTCATCCGCAAGGCGGATATCGGTAGAAAACTTTTTATAATTCGTGTAGCGCACCGTCATTCGCAAATGAACCGGGTTATTCTTGAATTCGAGAACGTCGTCGGCATAGACATAAGTCGGAAACCAGTAGCGCCCGTCAATGTTCTCGCGATAGGTCTCGAATCGCGGAAACTTGTTATTTGACGTTTCGGGGACCGCCTTGCCTGCGACCTTGACGATCTGAAGGTCGTGATCGTCCACCCATATTCGCCCTTCGAAGTACCGCTCGCCTTTGCGAATCTGTTTGGGCTTCACGTCGAAGACAAAGGTATGAAGCTCATCTATGGTCTCTTTCCCTGCGTAAGTGACCTGGTACTTTGGAAGGTCTTCGGTCGT
The DNA here is from genome assembly GCA_035709445.1 of Blastocatellia bacterium. Classification (GTDB taxonomy): domain Bacteria; phylum Acidobacteriota; class Blastocatellia; order UBA7656; family UBA7656; genus DASTET01. Next base: position 1,354 of record DASTET010000010.1, read on the forward strand.
GAGCGCAAACGGCTGAACCCCGGCCAGGTCTTGCAGGTCTTCCTGAGTCACCAATACGGCAAGCGTCGAAGGAGGAAAATATGATATCCGCTCAACACGATTGCCGAGGTTGTCATAGACTATGTCTGAGACTCGCTTGTAGCGGCCGGTGATCGAGCCCGCCTCGCCGAGCGTCATCATATCTACGTCCTGCGTGAAGGTGTAATTATTCCTTGCAATCTTATTAGCGCTCTCGGCTTCGGCAAATCGCCGGATGATCTCTTCGACCGGCGGTTGTTGCTGCGCCTGAGCCTGGGTCTTGAGCAGTGGGCCTGCTGGTATAGTTACTACCGCAGCGATCAACAAAAGATAAATCATAAACCTCATAGTTCTCTCCTGGTCGCGCCTTCATTAGTTCATTCTACTTTCAAACCGGACGCTGCCACAAGCCGGGCGGCAAAAGGGCAGCAGGATTATCCTGTCCATCCTATTCATGATTGACACAAGTAATACGAGATTTTGTGATGCGTGCGATGGCGAAGATGTTGGTCAGATCTATGAGAGCAGGTACTTTGACATCATTGTGATGAGGTTATTAAAGTCTATGGGCTTGGTGAGGTAATCGGTGCAGCCTGCGGCCATCGCCTTTGCCTGCACGTCGCTCACATCGTGCCCGGATAACGCGATTATCGGGACGCCTTCCATCTCCTGGTCCTGTCTTATCTCGCGAGTCGCGCTCAGACCATCGATTACCGGCAACGTCAGGTCCATCAATATAAGGTCCGGCTTGCTCTTTCGAGCCAGGTCGATAGCCTCGGCCCCATCGACAGCCTCTACCACTTCATACCCTTCGATCTCCAGCAGCTTTGATAGAGAAAACCTGCTGTCTTCGAAGTCTTCTACCAGTAATACCTTTTTTGCCATAACCGCCTTGCTTTCTTCGAGGCATCTCGGAGATTCTAACAACATTCGTTTGATAAACCAAACAGGATTTACCCACCCGATCTTTTTATATTGTTACATGCTGCAACATTTTTTCTTTTTGCTGTATGTAAAAAGTTCGCAAAGATTTGGCGGGGGCGTCTCGTTTTGATTCAGTCCCTGAAGCCAATCTACCAGAAACCGAGCATTTACAGGACAGCAGGCTGGCACAGGGGTTGCGATCTAATAAACGGGACCAGATCGGGTCTAAGCGATATTTGAGAATGAAAAAGAAGAATAGACCCATAGGCAGGAATCGTGAAAAGAACAAAAAGGAGGGCTGCATCATGCACTACGAAGCGAGAAGGTCGGCGGGAATGGTTCTGACACTGATCCTTTGTTTGGGACTTTCGGCTCCGGCATTGGCAGAGGACGCAAGCGCGACGCTCACAGGGTATACGCAGATAAATCAGACGGTATATACCTCCCCTGAATCTATACGGGCTGCACAGATGGTTCTGAGGGACCGGGGTTATTACAACGGCGCTATAAACGGCGTGTTAAATAATCAGACGAGAAACGCCCTTCGGCAGTTCCAGAGAGAACGCAATCTGCCGATGACGGGCGAACTTGATATTAATACCGCCCGCGCTCTAGGAATTGCATCCACAAGGGGAGAGCAGACAGTCCTTGTCGAGATTGCTAACCCCAGTGCTGAACGAATAAGCCGTGATTCAATAAGAATATCGGTCGACGCTCGCACTCGAAGCGGCGGTTGGGAAGTCTTTACGGATCACTTTGTGTCAGGAGACACGTTGCACGTCTATGTGCGGGGAGTTCCTCCGCGCGGGCCTTCAACACAGGCTATTGACCATCACCCCGTGACGGCGACCATAGACAATACGTCCAGGGTATCGAAGGTGGTCTTCCACGGAGCAGGTCGAGACATCACAGTCTCGATATCCGGGTCCGGAGGGGGTGCTCCCTGGGTCAACAACAGCAGGCAGATGCTCAATCTTGCAAACCGGTTGCTGGCCGAATACCAGCGCGACCTGAACATTAGAGGAAACCGCAACAATATAATATTCGACAACCGGCGAAACCTGAGCCAGGCCGAATCCGAGCTCTTGTTTCTTCTTTATAGCCTGCAATCGTCAGCCGATCTCTACAACCAGATGACTTCCCGAGTAAACGATCGGGATGCGTTGATGGGCGCGGCGGAGGCGATTACCAGACAGGCCCGCCTGGTCCATCGTGCAATGAGGCGGAACGAAGCTCGGTTGAACCTGTCTTCGGCCATTCGTTCGGATTGGGAACGGCTCAGGATCGAGCTTTCAAGGATCGATCCGGGCTTTGGCAATTTCGACACTGACAATTGAGGTCGTGTCCGGTATGAATGCGGTATCACAAAGCGGCAGAAGCGTCAGAGCCTCTTTGCGGCTTTGTGATACCGGAAAGTGGCAACCATTTTCTCTTGCTCCCGGCTTTGAAGCTGAGATATGAATGAAAAGAGATCAGGCGAGCCTGAGACTGGAGTCTCCGTGATGTTACTCATCTGCGATATCGATGGCCGAGTACGAGCGGTCTCTTCAGAAGGGGCGTTTAGTAACCTTTTTTCCGTCGACCCGCTGGAAAAGCATTTTACGGAAGTCTTCGGCGCAGGCTCGGAGATCGCAGAGTGGTTAACGGGCCAGATCGATGAATTCCGCAATCAGGATCATCACAAAGCAGAATCTTGTCTGGTGCATGCCGGGAAGAAGCTGGCCATCAGCCTTGAAGGTCTCAGGAACGGAGAGGCAATAGACGGGTTTGCAATAATAGCCAAGCTGGATTCCTGCGCCTCGTCGCAGGCGAATCTGGACGAAGGCGACGCTATCGTGACCCGGCAGCAGTGGCACGACATCAAGAACCAGCTCGGCGGGCTTAAACTCTACGCAACCTTCCTCAATAGAAAACTCCCGCCGAGCGAGGAACGACAGACCGTTGAGAGGATGCTTCATGGAATCAACGTGCTCATAGAGCACCTGGCAAAAATCCGCAGAGGAGAATCGCAGTGAAGAGACGATTTAATATACTTGTCATCGACGACGAAGAGCAGATGCTAGACGCGCTCCGGCTCAACCTTGAGCAGTCGGGTTATATAGTGTCCGCGGCCAAGACCGGCGAAGAGGGTCTGGCCCTGTTCGACAATAATTCCTATGACCTCGTCCTATGCGACCTCCAGTTGCCCGATATGTCGGGGACAGAAGTGCTCAAGAAGCTCAAAGAGAAGCGCCCGATGACCGAGGTCATCATCATCAGCGGGTACGGCTCGGTTAACCGCGCGGTCGAAGCGACCAAGGCCGGGGCCTTTCATTTCGTGGAGAAGCCGTTCGAGTTCGACGCGCTTCAGGTTCTC
>DASTET010000011.1:0-2076 GCA_035709445.1 Blastocatellia bacterium
TTCTGCTGACCGCACGTGAGCTGCTCGAAAAGAACCTCAGCCCGACGCGCGACGAGATAAGGGAGGCGCTGGCGGGCAACCTCTGCCGCTGCACCGGCTATATAAAGATTTATGAAGCGGTCGAGCTGGCTGCCGCAAGAATGCGCGGCGAAGAGGCCGAGCCTGCTGGTGAGATAATATATGGCTACGAATAACGGCAAGAATGGAAGGCCGAAACGGGTTGTAGGAAAGCCCTTCAGAAAAGTAGATGCGCGCGCAAAATGTACGGGTCAGACGAGGTTCGCCGACGATATAGTCTTGCCTCGCATGCTTTTTGCCAGACTCCTCAGAAGCCCGGTGCCGCACGCCCTGATCAAGCGCATAGACGTGTCGAAGGCGTTGAAGCTTTCGGGAGTCGTCGCAATCATAACGGGGCGCGATCTGCCCATTCCATACGGCATACTGCCCGTCAGCCAGGATGAGCACGCGCTCTGCATCGAAAAGGTCCGCTTTATCGGCGACCCTGTGGCCGCGATAGCCGCGCTCGATGAGGAGACCGCGTTTGAGGCTATGGACCTGATCGAAGTCGAATATGAGCGCCTCAAATCGATCGCTACGATAGAAGACGCGATCAACACAGACGAGCCGCGAATTCACGAGTACGGCGACAGTGGAAACACGCACAAAAAAGTCTCTCTGGAATTCGGCGACATGGGTGAGGGGTTCGCCGAGGCCGACCTCGTGCGCGAAGACATATTCTTTTATGAGGGGAACACCCATCTGCCGCTTGAGCAGCACGCGGCGGTCGCGCACTTCGACCCCGACGGCAAGCTTACATTATGGAGCTCGACGCAGACGCCGCATTATGTCCACCGCGCGCTCGCAAAAACGATTGAGCTTCCCGCAAGCCATATACGCGTCATCGCAACACCGAACGGCGGCGGTTTCGGAGGCAAAAGCGACCCGTTCAACCATGAGGTCGCCATATCAAAGCTAGCGATGATCACGGGCCGCCCGGTCAAGATCACGCTCACGCGCGAAGAGGTCTTCTATTGCCATCGCGGCAGGCACCCCGTCCTGATGTGGGTTAAGACAGGGGTCAAGCGAGACGGCGCGATAACCGCCATGCACTTTCGCTCGTATCTTGACGGCGGAGCCTACGGCAGCTACGGAGTTGCGAGCACGTTTTACACCGGGGCGCTGCAAACGGTCACCTATGATGTGCCGCGCTACAAGTTCGAGGGCACCCGCGTATTTACAAACAAGCCCCCGTGCGGCCCCAAGCGCGGCCACGGTACGCCTCAGCCCAGGTTTGCGCTTGAAGTGCAGATCGATAAGATTGCCGAGCAGCTTGGTCTCGATCCTGCCGATATGCGTCGCCGCCATCTGGTCGCACCCAACTCGCTTACGGCAAATTATCTCCGCATCGGCACGATGGGGCTAGACAAGTGCATAGACAAGATCGTCGAGGCGTCGGGCTGGAAGGAGAAGTTCCGAAAGCTGCCTTACGGAAAAGGCATAGGCATAGCCTGTAGCTCTTATATATGCGGCGCGGGGCTGCCGATCTACTGGAACAGCATGCCGCATTCGGGCGTCCAGCTCAGGCTGGACCGGCAGGGCGGAGTCTGCGTCATGTGCGGCTCGACCGACATCGGCCAGGGATCGGATTCCATACTCGCCTACATAGTGGCTGAAGTCCTCGGGATCGATCCTTTCGACATACGCATCATCACCGCCGATACCGATCTTACCCCGGTCGATCTTGGGAGCTATTCGAGCCGCGTCACCCTGATGACGGGCAACGCCGCCCTGCAAGCAGCCGAGCGGGCGAGAGAGCTTCTCACGATCGCAGTTTCCGAAAAGCTCGGAGCGCCTATAGAGAATATTTCCTTTTCCGAACGGCGTGTCTTTGATGTCGAAAACCCCGAATCGGGCGTAACCTTTGCAGAAGCCGTGGTCCTCGCCGAATCGAAATTCGGCACGATAGGGACCGTCGGAAGCTACACCCCGCCACGGTCGGCGGGCAAATTCAAAGGCGCGGGCGTAGGGCCTTCGCCAGCCTACAGCTACTCGGCTGCGGTCGCCGAAGTCGATGTC
>DASTET010000012.1:0-4053 GCA_035709445.1 Blastocatellia bacterium
CCGGAGTTGGTATCTCAGTTGAGAGGGATCGAATGAGACTCAAGCTCACTATCGTCGCTCTTTATGGGCTATTGCTTTCAGTGCTGATAGCCTCATCTTTCAGCTCAATCGCCTCATCGTCGGACGCGCCCGAAACGCCGCAGCAACAGGCGCGGCGAATCGACATACGGTTCGATGTCAATGGGAGGCGGGGGCTGGTTCTTTTCGATCATAAAAAGCACGAGGCGCTGATCAACCCCGATCCTATCTTCCCGCACAAGCCGCTTCCGGGCGTCGCCTGCGTCGGGTGCCATCACAAAGCCAGGGATGAAAGCGGCGCGATGCGTAACGTCACCAACTTAAACGACATCAACCAGTTTCAAAAATGCACCGAGTGCCACAAAGATGAGGGCAACCCGCAGAACCCGGATGATGCCGAAGGCTTTGACCTCAACAGCCGCGAGGCTTTTCACCGCCTTTGCATAAGCTGTCACAGGGTCCAGCCCGAAGTGACATCTAACGAGCGGTTCCAGAACGTCCGCTTCGCAAGCTGCGGCGAGTGCCATATCCGCGAAAGGATAGGCGAGGCGGGCCCGGTCGCCGACCGAAAAGAGGCGACCACCCCGGCAATAGATTCGCCTGACGGTCTGCTTGCGCCCAAGGTGAGACTCTCGAACGCAGAGATATTCCGCTCTCCCACCGATCCCCCGCTCGGTTTTGCCGGGTCGTCGGGGATAGATTCGCCGCCGCCTGCTTCGGGCGACGCGATCCCCATCGCCGACCGGTGGCGGCTCAGCCAGCCCGATGACCGGCGCTTCAAGAAGGGGCAGTGGTACAACCCTTATAATCAGAACATCCTCAAGGGCGACTACCCCGTAATCAAGCAGCATAACTTCATGATCCTCACGCTCGAAAGCGAGACATTCGTCAATGCCAGGCGAATCCCCGTTCCCGCAAATATGAGCTCGCAGCGACCCGACAGCGAGGAGTTCTTCGGGCGCGGCGGACAGATATTCACCCGTCAGAATTTCATAGCCTCGATAGAGTTCTTTCACGGCGACACGTCGTTCAAGCCCATCGACTGGCGGTTCCGCTTCACGCCGAACTTCAACATCAACCACCTGAACACCCAGGAGAACTCGCTGGTCAATATCAACCCGGCCTTCGGGGCGAACCGGCTGGACGGCTATGTCGGGTTCCAGGAGCTTTTCGGCGAGTACAGGCTGGGCGACACGACGAAGCTTTTCCCGTTCCTTCGCGGCGAGGGCAGCGATAAAGGCCTGAGCCCGTTCTACGACACGACCTTCGTGCGCGTGGGCATACAGCAGTTCGTGAGCGATTTCCGAGGTTTCATCTTCAACGACTTCAACCTGGGCGCGCGATTGTTCGGCCAGTACGGGAACAACCGCTATAACTTCAACGCGGCATACTTCTACCAGCTCGAAAAGGACACTAACAGCGAGTTGAACACCCGCGTAAACCTGGGCGACTTTCGCGACCAGACGATCTTTATCGCCAACCTCTACCGGCAGGATACGAAGTGGAAAGGCTACACCACACAATTCAGCTTCCACTACAACAACGAGCGCCCCAGCACGGAGTTCGACCAGAACAATTTCCCTGTAAGACCGGCGCTGATCGGAAACGCCCGCCCGCACGGGATCAAAGCATATTACCTCGGCTGGGCCGGGGACGGGCACATAAACCGGCTCAATATAAACCATGCGTTTTATCAGGTCCTAGGTCATGACACGGACAACCCCATAGCCGGTCGCCGGACCGATATCAACGCGCAGATGGCCGCAGCCGAGCTGTCGGTCGATAGGGACTACATAAGGTTCAAGGGGTCGTTCTTCTGGGCGTCGGGCGATAACAAGCCTACAGACGATCAGGCGAGGGGGTTCGACTCGATACTCGATTTGACGGAGTTCGTGGGGGGGCCGAACAGCTACTGGGTGAGCCAGGGCATACCCTTTACGAACACGGCGGTGCTGCTTACGAACCCCGGCAGCCTGCTTCCGAATCTGCGCAGCAGCAAGATCCAGGGCCAGTCGAATTATGTGAACCCCGGCATCTTCATTTACAACGTCAACTCCGAGATAGAGCTTACGCCGAAGCTGCGCGGGATATTGAACCTCAATTATCTGCATTTCCATCACACCCAGGCGCTCGAAGAGATGCTCTTCCAGCCCGGGATACGCAAGGACATAGGCGTCGATTACGGGATAGGCTTTCTCTATCGCCCGCACCTGAATGAGAACGTCATTATTCTGGGCGGCTACAATTCGCTCATACCGGGCACAGGGTTTAAAGACATATTCAGCTCTAACTGCCAGTCGGTGTTGTGTGGAGCCAATACGAAGACCTTGCATTCGGCTTACGTGAAGTTAAAGTTCACATATTGATTTCAAGGCCATATCGTGCAACCGCACGCGTCGGGAGACCCAGATGAAAGTATCACGAAATAGCGCACTAAAGCTCTGGCTGATTCTGGCTCTGGTCGGCCTCTATTCGTTGGCGGGCTTTGCCGGTTCCAGTTCGGCGTCCGACAAAGAGGCGCGCGCTGAGAAGTCGGAAAAGAGGAGCCGGGACGAAAAGGCGGAGAAGAACGGCTCGGCCCCGAAGGGGTACGAAAACCCCAATCCTCCGAAATGGAGGATGACCCTGAAGGAGGCCGAAGATTTGAGCGCGGGCTGTCTCGATTGCCATCGAGGGATCGAGGACATGCACAACGGCGTCATCAATCTTACCTGCGGCGATTGCCACGGCGGCGACGCCACGGTCCGCGCGCAGGGCCTCGCCAAAGGAACGGCCCCGTACGAAGATGCCAAGAAGCGCGCCCACGTTCAGCCGAAATACCCCGAAAGGTGGAAGACCTCGGCTAACCCGAAGGCGTCCTACTCGCTGCTGACTCAGGAGAGCTTCGAGTTCATACGCTTTGTCAACCCCGGCGACCTGCGCGTCAACCGCATGAGTTGCGGCACGTCGGAATGCCACCCCGGCGATGTGCACGACGTGAGCAAGAGCATGATGACGACGGGCGCGATGCTTTGGGGCGCGGCCCTCTACAACAACGGCTCCATGGTGTACAAGAACTCCCGCTACGGAGAAAGCTATGCCCCCGACGGCACACAGCAGACACTTCAGACCGTGCCCCCGCCGACTCCGGAAGAGACTCACAAGAAGGGGATACTGCCATTCTTAGAGCCGCTCCCCCGGTGGGAGATCTCGCAGATGGGCAACATCCTGCGGACGTTCGAGCGCGGGGGGCGCAAGGCCGCCGAGATCGGAAACCCGATTATCGAAGAGGTGCCCGGCAAGCCCACGCAAAACCTGTTGAGCTTCCGGGGCCTCGGCACGCTGCTTACGACCGACCCGGTCTTCCTCGGGCTGCAAAAGACCCGCCTGCTCGACCCTATGCTTTCGTTTCTGGGGACGAACGATCATCCGGGCGACTACCGGTCGAGCGGCTGCACCTCCTGCCACGTCGTATATGCGAACGACCGCGACGTGTTTCATTCCGGTCCCTACTCCAGATACGGCCATCGGGGGCTGAGCCAGACGGGCGACCCCACGATCCCCAAGGACGAGCCGGGACATCCCGTGAAGCACCAGTTCACGCGGGCCATCCCTTCGAGCCAGTGCGTTGTCTGTCACATGCACCCCGGAACGCTCATGCTCATGACCTACTACGGCACGATGTGGTGGGACCTTGAGATCGATGCCGATACGATGTACCCGGAGAAATCCTACGATTTCTCCGACGAGCAGAAGCGGGCCATCCTGCTCAGGAACCCCGAAGAGTCGGCGTTGCGCGGGAAGTGGGCCGACCCCGAATTTCTCGAAAAGCTGGGTGATGAGATAAATCCCAAGCTCAAGCACACGCAGTTTGGCGACTTCGCCGGTCACGGGTGGATTTACAAGAACATCTTCAAGAAGGACCGGAAGGGGAACTATCTCGACGCCGACAACAACATCATCAAGGACATCAACGCCGAGAAGCTGAAGAAGGCCGTCAGCGGCGCGGGCGAGGACTCGGTCAAGGAGGGCTACCCGGTCCACCTCAAAGATATT
>DASTET010000013.1:0-13297 GCA_035709445.1 Blastocatellia bacterium
TCGTGGGGGTCGAGCGGGCCATTCAACCCCGATAACCCGATCAATATCGCCACGCGGCTGGCCTACGAGCGCAACATCATATCGGTCTTTGCGGGCGGCAATTCCGGCCCCGGCAAAGACACTTACAACCCTTATGCGAAAGCGCCCTGGGTCATAGGCGTTGCGGCAGGGACGAAAGAGGGCGGGCTTGCAAACTTCAGCTCGCGCGGGGTTTCGCAGAGCGAGCGGCTGTCGAATGACGATCCGCTCGATGATTTCAACGCGCCGACGATCACGGCTCCTGGCACGGGCCGTGAGTTCGAAGCGAACGCGGGCCGCTTCACCGCCGCTATGGTCTCGACCCGCGCTATCACAAACGTAGTATCGAACGGGCTGACCGACGACACCGAGATACCGCTCGCATTTATCCCCTTCTACACCCAGATAAGCGGGACCTCGATGGCGACGCCGTTTATATCGGGGGTCGTGGCGTTGATGCTGGACGCGGACCCTACGCTCACTCCCGACCAGGTGAAGACGATCCTCACCGATACGGCGAGCCGCATGCCCGGACGCGAGGACTGGGAGGTGGGGGCCGGTTATGTCAACGCTTATGCCGCTATCGACAAAGTATTCAACCGGACGAAGGCATACGGCCAGTTCTTCAACCACCAGTTCAACGCGCAGTTCACGGTGAGCGGCCCGCCGCCCGAGTCCATACACGTCGATTACACCCCGGTTGCGCTGCCGGGGCCAGGCTCGGCCAATGCCCGCACCTTCACCGTACAGCCGGGGATGAGCGTGCTCGACGTATTCGCCACTTTCGACAACGCGCTTGAGACCGGCGACGGCAACACGATAGGCATACTGCTCACAGCCCCGAACGGGACGACGTATTCGAGCGGCATCTCGATACCTATACTCGACGCGCCCACCAGACAGGTGATCGTAAAGAACCCGGTCGCCGGCACCTGGCTTCTTGAGGTTCGCGGAGTGCGCGGGCTTGCTGCGGCCCCAAACGTGAGCCTCCCCACATCGGGCGCGGCCTTACCCGGCCCCGTAGATATCACCGTCACTCAGCAGCTCTTCACGCTCTCGCCGATCCACGACATAGTGGGGCATGATGCGCAGGCGCAGATAGAGTCGGTGCTCAAGAACCGTATGATGGACACTCTTTCAGACGGGAGGTTCTACCCCGACCGGAACGTCACGCGGGGCGATTTCGCCGACCTGCTCTATCTGAATACCGCGCTCAGGCAGTCGCTCGGCAACCAGCCGAAGTTTACCGACGTGACGGGGACACTGGCCGCGATAGCCGAGGCGGTGACGGCGAAAGGGTCGACGCTCAGGGACTTCGATTTCACCCCGGACGGGATGATGAGCGCGACCGGGTCGCAGTTCAAACGGACCACGAACATCATCCGGCTCAACCTGGCGGTCGCGCTCGTGCGCGCGCTCGGTCACGACGCGCTCGCTAAATCGAAGGCCGGGCAGATGGTCACGGTCAATCACAACGGGCAGACGTTAGTCCTGGCCGATAACTCGGACATACCGCTCGCGCTGCGGGGGTATGTGCAGCTCGCGCTCGACCGTGGGATACTCCAGGCATTCTTCTCGCTCGAACAAGGCCCGTTCGATTTTCAGCCCACTTTGAAGGCAAGGGTCAAACCGAATGATCCCGTAACGCGGGCCTTCATGGCGTTCGCGCTGGACAATTACCGCAGCCATTTTGTTGCCGGAAGTTAATCAGCAGACACAGGGATGCCCCCGCTGGTCCGGGAGATGGAGAGGTCAAGACCTCTACCGTTTCCCGGGCCAGTTCTGTTTTTCCGCAGAGGCGCAGAATTAATTCGCCATCCGCAATCCTATTATTGCGGCGCTCGGCGCCGAGGTCTCGATAACTGTTGATAAATCTGAAAGCACGTCACCGATGACAGGTGGTATAGACCTTGCAGTAACGATACGACGAGCCGCAGCGAAATGCTGTCGGCTTGAATCCAAAAACGATGAGAGTCGTTTCGGTCTAACACGCGCACCGTCTTCTCGCGGCGCGACGTAAGGGCGGGCCAAAGCCGTCGCCTGACGCCGCGCCGTGAAAGCGGAAAACGTTTTGACCGCTATGAGGCAGGAGTTGTTTGGCGCACTGGCAATAGAGCAGGGTTGGGGCTGGTCATTATTTTCGATGCTCGCTGTTCTTTATAGCGTCGTCGTGCTTTCGACAGTGATTTTTATATTAGTCAAGAGCGCCAGGCTTGAAGAGATCGATAAGAAGAAGGGATTGAGATTCCCGGGGAGGGTCACTGGCGAGCGGCCCTCAGAGAGGAACCCGGGATGAGCGGCTGCGGGACTAATGAGGGGCGCGCAAGAGTGACGAAGCTTGAGGCCGCACGCTTCTACGGCTGCCTCCGATCATGAAGACCCGCAGCCGCTTCTATCAAAGACGGTTCTGCTGCAGATCAACGCAGAAAGACGCAGAGAGATCATTCAATTCTCTGCGTCTTTCTGCGTTGATCTGCGGCTACTCTTATTTCTTTCTTGTCCCGGTTGCCGAGGTCAGCTCCACGCGGACCTCGCCCCAGCTAGGCTCGGCGGTTATAAGGACTGGGATACGCCGCGAGTCATTCGTAAGATAGAACTTCAATTTATAAGGGTCTTTTGCCTTTCCTCCATCGAGGCTCTTTGTCGATATCCGTATCGCGTTGTACTCGCCCGCGCGCGTATATACTTTCTCGCGCGCTTCCGGCTCGACCCGTATAGTGTATAGCTTGTCATCTTCGATCAGCGTCAGGGTCCTGGCCTTGCCTATAGTCAGATCCATTGCGCGCACCGCATAAAGCAGCCCGGCGAGGTCATAGGTGTCTTCGGGTATCTCTATGCTGCGACCGTCGCTCAGCCTGGCGCTGCCGCGTTCGTGATCCAGGATTACCGAGGACTGGTCGCGTTTATTGCCGTGCCGCGTCCGGCGCTCGGCACGGAAGGGCTTGATCGTAGCGGCATTGATGAACGACTCATACGTGTCATTCACCTTATAACCCATCAGGCTCACGAGCCCTACGGACTGCGCCTGCGCGGTGACGTGGTAGCCGTCTATGCCGTCGAAGCTGCGCCGCTCTTTGGTCTCAAGCGTGAGCTCGCCGGCCACAACGAAGTTCGACCAGGAGACTTCATAATTCAACCGCTCGCCGACTACGAATGGATGCTTTGCACCTGATTTCTTATCGGAAGGCGACGAGGCCGAAACGGGATCTTCAGCGCGCGCCAGCCCGGCGGGCATCGCAAGAGATAACAGCGCAATAATAATGAATGTTCGCTTCACCATCGAGTCAATCCGCTCTCCTCTTCTCCGGTTCTCGAAAGATGAGATGCGTATGTCCCTATTTATGATGCCTGAACGGTTTATTGCGGGCAAGCAAAGGGATAGGGAGAGCGGAAAAAAGAGAAGGGCGGGACCGTCCCGCCCTGTAAGATAGCACTCGCCTGATTTACTGATTCTTTTTTTCTGTCGTTGTCGCACCTGGGGAGAGTTCCCCGAGATCTTTTTCCTGAGATGGATTCGACCGGACAAAGAACGCGTTTGAGGGGTCAAGGGCCAGCGGTTGCAACGGATTTATTGGATTGCCTTCGAAGCGAACTTCATAATGAAGGTGCGGCGAGGTCGCGCGGCCCGTGCTGCCCGCGTAGCCTAGGATGGTGCCGCGCCCGACCTTTTCACCTGCTCCAAGCTCGAAGCTCGAAAGGTGGGCATAATATGTCGTGACTCCGCCGCCGTGGTCTACTATGACGAGGTTGCCGTAACCGTAATACCATCCCGCGAACTGAATAGTGCCGGGATGGCTCGCCGCCACGGGGTCGCCCCATTTCGCCTTTATATCGACTCCGGCGTGAAACCGCGCGCGTCGTGTAAATGGATCGCGCCGGTAACCGAAAAGGCTCCCTATCCTGACGCTGCTTGAGGCGGCGGGACGCTCTTCATAAAAAGGCTCGAAGGCGGGAGCGGTCCCGGCTTTCTGCGCGGCATCGGGCGGAATGACGATCCCGTACAGCCTCCGCTTTGTGATGTAAAGCGCGGGAGGGATGATTATATCGTCTCGCTCTTCGGCGACCGATTTCGGCTGCGCCGCAGTCTCAGCGGCGCTTGCTTTTTGCTGGGGCTGTGCTTGCTGTTCGGATTGACTCTGGGCCGATGCGCTGCCGGCGGGGATTAGTAGTGCCAGGATGAGGGCTGGTATTAAAAACCTGCTACCCTGTTTAATCGCCAAGGCTCGCTCCTTTCGAAAACCCTGCTATTTTCGACTTCAAAGCCGTCATCAAAAATACTGCTGAAATAATTGGGTGGGTGCTTCCGGGAGTCGGCATTCTATGGGCCTGACGCGAGATTGTCAACAGTTCCAACATTCGAAACGGGCTCAAAAATTCTTGTAAATTTGTTGCGGAGGCAATAGAGAAGAGGAGCTTTTTGATCCCGGCGTATTCGGCTAGAATCATTCACAGACCAGTTGAAACGAGGAGAGATCATGAAAGAGGTAACGCCGCAAGAAGCAAGAAATCTTATGGAGGGCGACGAGCAATATACCTATCTCGATGTCAGGTCGGTCCCTGAATTCGAAGCGGGGCATCCTCTCGGCGCGATCAACATACCCCTGATGCACTTCAACCCTGGGGTCGGCATGACGCCCAATCAGGATTTTCTGGCCGTCGTCGAAGCGAACCTGCCAAAGGATGCGAAACTGCTTATCGGATGTAAGTCCGGCGGGAGGTCTGCGCATGCCTGCGAGCTGCTGTCACAGGCCGGCTATACGGACGTGGCGAATGTCAGGGGCGGGTTTGGGGGGGCTATGGACAACTTCGGCAGGCTCATAGAGCCGGGCTGGAGCATGCTCAATCTCCCTGCCTCTACGGAAGCAGGCGACGATGCCCGTTACGAATCGCTCGCGGCAAAAGCTAAGAAGTAGAAAAAAGCAACCACAGATGAACACAGATAAACACGGATCGAAGAATAAAAGAACCGGTGTTTATCTGTGTTCATCTGTGGTTTCAAATTCGGTTTAAACCATCAGATCAATTCTTGCCGCGCGCGGCCTTGCGCTGAGCCTTTTCGGCCTTACGCTGTGCCCTGTCCTGCGCGGCCCCGCTGGCAGGCGGCCCTTTTAGCTCAGCGCGCTGCGCTGGTTGAGGGTTAGCCTGCTGCTTTCGCTGCTGTCGCGCGGCCTGTCTCTCAGCCTTTCTCGGATTAATAACAGGCGCGGTTTGCTGTACGACCTGCGGTCTTTGCTCGACGACCTGTCTCTGTTGCCGCGCGGCCTGTTTTTGTGCCCTTCTCTGCTGCCTCTCTATATTGACAGTGGCTTGAGGCTTGACGACCGGCGCGGCAGGCTGCTGTTGTTTCTGGACCGAGCGGACCTGCATCGCCTGCTTTCGCTGTTGCCGGGCCGCCTGTCTTTCAGCCTTTCTCGGATTATGATGCGGGACTGCGACCTGCGGTCTTTGCTGGATCGCCTGTCTCTGCTGTTTCGCGGCCTGCTTTTGAGCTTTCCTCTGCTGCCGCTCTAAATCGACCCCGGGTTGAGGATTGACTACCGTCCGCACGGGCTGCGCGGCTGCTTGCTGAAGCCGCTTCTGTTCCTTGCGAATCCTCTTTTCCTGCTTCCGCTGCTCGCGCTCGATCTGGCTGAGCGCCTGTCGCTCGCGCGCCCTCTCGATAGCCTGCGCCGCTGTCAACTGCCCTCGCTGCTGCGCGACAGGCGAAGCCTTCGGGTTAAGGACAGACGGGCGCGGACCTCTATACTGTTCAAGCGCCGCCTTCTGTGCGCGACGTTCTATCTTGAGCTGGCGCTTTCGCTCACGGTCAGGGACCGTGGTCACCTGAATCCTCTCGGCAGAACGGCGCTCAAAGGGCGATAAGGTCGGGGCGACGCTTGCCACAACCGGAGCAAGCTCGCGCTGACGTGCAAGCCTGCGCTCATGTTTCAGATGACGCTTCCACTCTTTCCTGCTCTGAGCAAGCTGTCTCAGCTCAGAGACCGCAAAGGGGTCGAGCACTGGCTGTGAGCGCGCAAGCCATTTCGGGTTTACCCTGCCGATCGCATCGGGTCTGATCCGCCCGGTGAACCGATCGATAGGCACAACCGTCACCGCTTCAGGAACCGACAGGTTGACATAGTGCTGCTGAACATTCACTACCTGTCTCACAACATCGGGCGACCCCAGATAATGCGGGTTGTAGCCAGCGTCATAGTAGCGGGGCACGTACCGCTCGCCCGGCGCAAGCGGGACCCATCCAACCTGGTTGCTTTCTCTGATCGGAACGAACGCGACAAGCGCAGGCGCATAACGCGGCTGGACCGAAACCGAATCGGGGACCCATACCCACCTGCCCGATGTATGCGCCCAGCGGCCATAGTGGTAAGGCGCCCAGCCCCACGGCTCCTGCGAGACCCAGGTCGGGCCATAGAGGTTATCGTTATGCCAGTAGCCGTCCCTGTACGGGCTCCACCCCGCGTCGACTCGCGGCGTCCAGCACCTGCCATAATCGCCCACCTCTACCCAATCGCCATAATGGTCGAGGTCATAGACTCCCGGTATGTCGTCATTCACATATCGGTAGCCCGTCGATCTGCGGTACGGGTCATAATAGAAGGGATCGTCAAGATAGCGGTCGTACTCGCGATACCTGCCGTCATAAACATCAGGGTAGCGAGACCCGTAATAATCATCGACTATTCCGCCCGCAAGCTCAGGAGCGATCTTCGAGAGCAAGACCGGGGCGGCGACCTGTGCCGCGAGCGTCAGTATTTCGCCCGTTCCGATCTCGCCCGACCCGGCAAGCCCGACTACCTGCGCAAGCCCGCTCAATACAGATATCCATGTGCTGCCGTCATCTCCATATCCGACCTGATAAAGACCCGGCTCTATGAAGTCGACGGCCCCGTTTGGCGTGGCTATCTCGAACAGCTCTCCTTCGCCGAGATCACTCAAGTCGAAAAGCGCCGACCCGTCTCTCAGCGCAAGCTGCGTTCTCTGGTCCGCGAGCGAGAGCACGTCAAGCGTAGCGCCCGGATCGAGCCGCGCGTGCCGCCGCCCCGTGAACGCAACCGTCGCGCGCGAGTTGTCGCGCGCCTCGACACGATCCCCGGCAGTCAGCGGCGTATTGATTGTCGCCTCTGCCCAGTCCTGCTCATCTGAGTCGAACGCGTGGACAACGCCCACATCTCCTTCGACTTGCTCAACGCGGGCAGCCCGTGTATTGAGGCTCGACTCGGAAGCCGTGTCCTGCTTTGAGAGCAACAGCGCCATCACCGACCCTCCGGCAATCAGACCGATGATTACCAGTACTGCTATATGTGGTGACACGCGAGAAAGCTTCTTTGCTGGCCCTCTTCTATTCATTATTAATCCCCCCTCTGTTCGTCACACTTCTTTTTCGCTTCATTTATTGGGTGCAATCACGGTGCCCAAAGGTGGCTTCGGCGGGCGAGAATACCCGGACGGTATTAATCTTTTGATCAGAGAGGTTATGAGACCGCCGCAAATGCTGCGTATGATAACGGGACGAGGATTAAGTTTACGACATACCCCATATCGTATCGCATTTAACGATAAGGGCTCTGGATGAGAAGTCAGAAGCCAGAAGTCAGAAGCCAGAAGCCGGAAGCTGGCCGAGACTGCTGATCCTTATCATTCGGCATTCATCAGGAACCTTGCAAAAGATTCTGGATTCTGGATTCTGACTTCTTATCTATAAACGATCCGTCCGCCTGCGATCGTATAGACGACAGTGGTCTTCCTTATGTCGTTCGGGTTGATGCGGAAGATGTCCTGCGAGAGGACTGCGACATCGGCGAGCTTGCCGGGTCCAAGAGTTCCCTTCTCGCGCTCGGCGAATTCGGCATAAGCACACCCTGAAGTATAGGCGCGAACGGCCTCTTCGACTGAAATTTTCTGTTCCGGGACCCACCCGCCGGGGTTCTTTCCGTCGTTGGTCTGGCGCGTGACCGCTGCGTGTATTCCGAGTATCGGCGACAGCGGGGCCACGTACCAGTCGGAGCCGAAGACGAGCGCCGCGCCCGAATCGAGCAGCGACCTGAAGGCATAGGTAGTCTTTATTCTGACCGGCCCTATTCTCTTCTCAGCCCAGCGCCCGTCATCGATTGCATGAAAGGGCTGCATCGAAGCGATCACACCGAGTCTGGCGAATCTCGGTATATCGCCTGGCGCGATGTGCTGCGCGTGCTCTATGCGAAAACGCCTGTCGCGCGGCCCGTTCTCGCGCGCCGCTTCTTCGAAGTAATTTAAGAGCAGGTTATTCGCCTTGTCGCCGATGGCGTGGATGGAGCATTGCAGCCCGGCCTTGTCCGCAGCTTTAATGTTCTCTTTGAGCTTGCCTTCCGGGATGTTGTCATCGACCATAAGCCCGGAGGTCGAAGGCGCGTCGGCGTAGGGCTCGAAAAACAGCGCGGTCGTAGACCCCAGCGAGCCGTCCATAAACGCCTTCAGCCCGCCAAGCCTCAGCCAGTGATCGCCCGCTCCCTCGCGCGAGACCAGATCGGCCTGCCGCTTCCATGAGCTCATAGGCGTGCGCGCATACACCCTCACGGTCAGTCGCCCCTCGCCGCGCCATCTCTTATAGATTTCATAATCGCGCCACGAAGTGATGTCATGGATCGAGGTCACACCGTTGCGCGCAGCCTCGGCAAGCGAAGCCTTCAACGCCTCATCGTATTCGGCGTCGGTCGCATCGGGGATGAGCGCGCTTACAAGCCCCATTGCGTTGTCCTTGAGAACGCCTGTCGGCTCGCCCGTCTTAGGGTCGCGGACTATCGCGCCGCCGGGCGGGTCTTTTGTCTCTTTTGTTATCTTCGCCATTCGAAGGGCTAGGCTGTTTGCAAGCGCCATGTGGCCGTCGAGCCGGGATACAAAGACGGGATTGGCAGGGGTGTGCGCATCGATCAGCTCTCTGGTCGGGAGCGGCGCGCCCGGCCATAGCTCGTGGTCCCAGTCGCCGCCGATAATCCAGCGTCCTTTTGCGAGCTTTGCCGCGTGCTCTTTGATGCGGCGCGCGAACTCTTCCGGCGTGGCCGCATCGCGCAGCTCGACCGAAAGCAGGTGGAAACCGCCATCGATGAAATGTGTATGGTCGTCGATAAAGCCCGGTAGCGCGAGCCGCCCATCAAGATTTATCACACGAGCGCCTGCCGTTAAGAGCCGGTTTATCTCTTCGTTCGACCCGACGGCGATAAGGCGCTCGCCGCGCGCGGCCAGGGCTTCAGCCCACGGCGATTGTTTATTGCCCGTCCATATCCGCCCGTTTATGAGCGCGAGGTCAGCCATCGCAAAGCTTTGCGAGATGTCTTCTCCGATATCTCTGGACACAGCAGGCATATTACCGGGCCGGGCCGGATTGTCAACAGCAGATGAAACGGGGAAGGATGCGCTTGATAGGAATGCGCAGACCAGCAGAACAGAGACAGGATAGCGCCTGCGAATGGTCACTTTGATCTCTCCTGACGAGTGATTTGAAAAGGCTGCGCCTGAATCGGATCAACGAGAGGCCATACTTTTCTTGCTCTGCCAGAGCTGCCGCGAAACCCCGTCAAGCTCCTCGCGGGTCCGAGCGCCTTCGACTATCACAACATCCTTATTTCGCAGCTCGACTGAGACAAGCCCGTCCGCCGTCTCGTAGATACGATGTTGCGCCTTGATGTCGGGCGAAGGCCGAATGCCCTTGTATCGCTTCTCGGTTCGCTCTAGATAGACGTCAAAGAACTCTTTCGCATCCTGGTCGCTGTCCCAGGTAGTGTAATGCGCAAGCAGGAGCGCGCCCGTTTTAGGGTCCTCATAGAGCGCGTAACAGTCTCCGTCCCAGCCTTCGGCAGCGAGGCGAGCCAGACGCTTCGGGACGTATTCTGCGAGGATTATCTGGTACCCGAACTCGCCGTTTATGTCCGTATCGATGCGCTTCCAACCCGCTCCGAGAGTTGCCGCGAGATCGGCCAGCCCGATTCTCACAGGATGATCGCGCGCGAGGTATCGCTCAGGGTGCATGATCTGCTCGGTCGATGTCGGCAGGTCGGCGTAGATTGCGTTCAAATCGCCCACAGACCGGTTCTTGAGCACCTCCTGCACAAAGCCTATGCCATAGACGTAAGGAAACTGAAGCCCCTCGCGCAGCACGGCGGGCGCGCTTGTGAGCAGGGGGTATTTCTCTTTGTCATCCTCGTCGCCCTGTTCGAGCAGCTTATCCGTAAGCGATCCGATTGCCGCGAGGTCCATCTTCATGCCCTGCTGATCGAACGCATACTGGAACATGACGAGCGTCGCGTCGCCTTCGACGAGCGCGTGGGCGGCAAGCTCGGCATCCGAATCGCCCTTCGGCCATTTTTCAAACCGCCTCAGATTGAAGTGCTGGTCCTGTAACGCGTGAACAAGCTCGTGAGCGATAACCGTTTTTTGCTCGCCGAGCGGGACCCATGCGGCGAGATAAAACTCCTGCGTCTTCGGCTCGTAGAACCCGGCGACCTGTTCACGCAATAGCTTTACGAGAAAATCCCTGAGCGGGAACTCGGAAGGGATCAGGCCGAGCTTTACAAGCGTCTTTGTCGTAGAGGCGAACTCTTCGGGGGTATTGCTCTCATCGAGGTCTCGAATGACCGTCTCGCCGATCTCGTCCTTGGTCTTGAACCCGCTCTTGACCGGCCGTTTTACGCCGAGACTGCGCAGGCGGCTGACCTTGCCGAGTATCTCTTCGGTCGCTTCGAGCGCGGCCTTGTCCGGCCCCTTTATTGATACCGCGCCCTGCCACGCGATCGTTGTAGCGGTAAAGACCAGGATCAGCATAAGCGCGACGCCGGATGTGAGCCTTTTATACATTATCGAAACCCTTCCCTCAAAAGCTTTCAGCCTGAAGAGATTGTCACCTTGCTCCACGCTTTTGTCAATTTCTGCGAAAAGAAAGAAGCCACGCTTATCTGTTTTAATCCGTGGTCTGTTCCAGGCGGTTGAGCGACTCCGAGACTTTGTCGGTGAGCGAGTGATTGCGGCTGAGCGCAAGGCTGCGCCGGAGCGTGGCTGCGGCTTCGGCTCTTCGACCGAGCTTCTCCTGAGCCAGTCCAAGCTCGTATAGAATCTCTGCGTCCTCGGGCGCGTACTCAAGCGCGCGATCAAGCTCCGCTTTGGCTTCCTCATATCTTCCCCGCTTGCTGTAACAGAGCGCGAGGTTGAAACGCGAGGCGACCGCCTGCGGCTTCTGTTTGAGCGACAGCCGGAACTGAGCTTCAGCAGCCTCGTAATCGCCGGCCTTGAAATAGACCGTGCCGAGATTGTTCAGCGATTCGAACATCGTCGGCTCAAGCGCGAGTGCGCGTTTGAAGTTTTCGATGGCCGACTGCGCGTCGCCCATCGCATCCGATGTGCGGCCAAGCGCGTCGAAGATGAAGGGCTCGCCGGGCGCTATGCGCGCTGCGCGGTCGAGCATCTCGCGAGCTTCGCCGTACCGCTTCATTTCCATAAGCGCGAGCGCGGCGTTGTAGTGCGCCGCCCAGAACTCCGGCCTTATACGGGCCGCGTTCGACCAGAGCGAGTAAGAATCGTTCCAGCTCCGGTTCTCGCGCGCGGTCGCCGCCGTGAAGCCTACCAACAGGACTGCAAGCGAGGCGGTGGTGATCGCCGCGCGCCTGCTCGCCGAGAGGCCGAGAATGTTTGAGCTGGCCAGTCTCATAAGGCCGAGCCCTAGAAGATAGCCGTAGCCTGCTACCGACAGATAAAGATACCGGTCAAAGATGAGGTATTCGACCGAAAGCTGTCTGAGGTCGAGCACCGGTAGAATTGGGACGAAGAAGATCGCCAGAGCGAACCATACCTCTCTGCCGATCTTCTTTCTGAAATATACGAGAGCAGAAAAACCGGCGGCAAGAATCAATACCGGGACGAGGAACCGCGCCGAAGCCGCTTCGGTCACGAAGCTTGAGTTATAGGCTATGCTCAGATTGAACGGCCATAGCAGGTGAGAGATATAAGTGGCTATCACCCACGGCAGCGTCAGCAGCACATCGATTGCCGGTCCCTCGTATGCGTGAGGGTTCCTCCAGGTAAGCCCGCCGAGCACCATGTAACGAGCCGCGAGATAGACCACACCGACCGCTGCGAACGGCAATGTCTTAAAAGCTGCGGCCAACACGCTCGAAAGGCTCAATCGCGCTGCGCTCGTCTTCGTCTCCGATGGCTTTATGATTTCGTAAAGGAAGAGAAGCAGGATGAGGCTCAGACCCGGCTCTTTTGAAAAGGCCGAACATGCGAACATAAGAAGCGAGAGGGCGAGGTGCGACCCTTTGCCGCCCGCTCGAAACTTCATATAGAGATAGAACGACGCTAGAAAGAAGACGCTGAACAACGGGTCGGTCACGCCGCTTATCCAGCTCACCGATTCCGAGTGAATCGGTATGACGGCGAACACCATGGCAGCAATCCATGCGACAGGCTTTTTATCGGAAAGTTGCAGGAGGACGTAATAGACGCCCATCGAGCAGAGCATGTGCAGAAGCAGGCTCAGAAGGTGCCAGCCCTGTGGCCAGAGCCCGAAGAGTTGATAGCCTATCGTAAAGAGCACAGTGAAGAGAGGACGATAGTAAGGCGGCGGTACGGGGACGCGCAGCGCTTCAGGTCTTTCGCGAAAGGCCCAGACGTGCGTTGTGAATGCCTTGCCGAGGTTATCCCACGACCTTATATCGACGTTATCGACTATCTGCTCGGTGTCGTCAAAAACAAAATCGCCTCCGAGCGAGTTCCCGTAGGCAAGCAGCGACGCGAGGCAGAGCAATAAGAAGACGCGGGCCGGGCTAAGCCGCTCGAGCGTCATCATCAGCCAGCCTGTCTGCTCGACGGGCGTTTTGAGATCCGATTGGGATTGAACCCTGCCTCTGGACCTGGCTCTCTTCTTCTCGGCTCTCGCGATGCCTGTGTTTGACAGTGACATACCCCTCCAGACCTGTAATCGAATGTGAAGAGAGGATCGCGCGTTCTCTACATTCGTCAAAGGCGGGGGCTTGCGACAAAGATAGCGGGGGCGTCAGGCTGGCGATAAGAGATGGGCCGGGAGTTCACCCGGCCCGATTATCAAATACTACCTCGAAAAGACGGTGCCGTTTTTCGGCACGCGATCCTGCGGTGTTGCTGAGGGCGGCTCGCCGCCTTCGGCCTCGTATATTACGTTCGTCTCATTCGAGTAATAGGACGTGTTGCCCGTCCCGAACGTCCCGACCGAAGTGGGCTTGGCCGTAGTGTCGTACATCGGGGCCATTCCTTCGTTCTCTAAAGCGGTCGAAGT
>DASTET010000014.1:0-4719 GCA_035709445.1 Blastocatellia bacterium
AGCACAACCGAGGCCCGCACACCCGCGCGCATCTGGTTTAGCCCGTTTACAACAAGGTTGAAGCCGCCGCTCGTCACGGCAAGGGGCGACACGCTCGTCGCGCCCACCTGAGCGTTCGCGCCATCGAGTATGCTCACTCGGGCCTGGGATATATCTCCGTCAGGATCGGTTGCCGTTCCGGTTAAGGTTAGAGCGTCGCCTTCCAGGTTCGCTCGGAGGCTCTCGATCACGGGCGGCTCATCGCTCATTCTGACAGCCCGGACGGCTTCAAGAGCATTTGCGCGCCCGGCGCCAAAGGTTATGTCCGGCCCCGGATTACCGAGATCGAACGCGGTGCGCTTGAGCGCCGCGACGAGATTTGCGGAGGAAAGCATCGGGTTTGCTTCGAGCATCAGGGCGGCAATCCCGGCTATGTGCGGCGCCGCAGCGGATGTGCCGCCAAAGACTCCGGGAGATGATCCTGGGAAGCCCGCCGCGCCGCTGACCCTCACCATGTCTATGCCTACGATATCGGGTTTCTGCCTCGATTCCAGGGCGGGGAAGAATATCTCGCAAGGCCCCTGGCTGCTGTAGATCGCAATCGACTCGTTCCCGGGGCTATTGGCATTTATCGCGCCTACGGCAATGGCTCCCGCAGCCGCAGGATGACCGAAGATGCTTCCTTGCGGCGTGGTGAATTCCACCCGGTTCATGCCGAAGTAATACAACTCCAACTGTTGAGGTGAGCCTCTGAACAGGTCTATTACCACAAAGAATGTGGTCGGGCTCGGTGAATCGTTCGGCACGGCGACGGCTTCGATGGGAAAGCCGTCGCCTTCCTGCTCGTCTATGCTGCCGAAAAGTATATTGCCGGTCGTATTGGTTATGTATATATCGTAATCGTCAATTGCGGCGCCCACCCTGTTGGTCCAGTGAAGCAGAACGATACCGGTGGAATTTCCGGGAACCACTATCTCCTGAAATATGGTGCTGCCGAAGCTATGCACGTTGCGCGTTGGCCCTCCTCGCGGGCCGATGCCTCTAAAGGTAGATTCGTAGTGGCTCTGTGCCGAGTTTCCTGCTGCGCTCACATAGATCACACCCTGAGAAGCTACCTCGTCGACGACCTGAGATATGGGGCCGTCCTCGAAGACCGGCTCATTGAGAAATGCGATGTCGTCAACGATGACCCTTGCCCCGGCGGCGGCAAGCTGGCGGATGCCTGTGATCATATCGCCGGAGGACTGCGGTCCGAAAAACGCCAGGTCTGCTCCGGGAGCAAGGTCATGCACTATCTCAAGCATGGCCGTCCCTTCTCCCGCGCCGCTCCCGGCCTTGAGCACCTCCACGACTCCGGGAAGGTCGCCGCTCGACTGCGCCTGAGCCAGGCCGTCGACGCTGTCGGAGAGGACGCCTACTTTTACACCCTGCCCGGTGACGCCAAACTCTGATCGAACGCGGTCGGCAAGCAGAATCTGGTCGCCTTCCGTTGTGACGCCACCCGTGCGGGCAATCGGTCTGATCGCTTCTCTGATCGTGTTAATAAAATCTAGCTCCGCCGTTTGCTCGATGCTGCCGGGAGGAAGCCAGCCCTCTATGAGGCGAAACTCTTTGCTGCCGTCAAAGGTCAGCTCGAAACCGAGCTCCTCAAGCCGTTTTCGGTCGCTCTTTCTGAACCTGTCGACGTAGATCATGACGCGCGCTGCGCCGTCGCGACGCACAGTCATAAGAGGCGTGCTCAAGGTCGAGAGGTCAAGCTCCTGTTGCGTTTGCGCATTGATTGCTTCACTATCAAGCCTCGCAAGCATCTGGCGAACAGGCGAGCTGATCTTCTTCCACTTATGCGGGACGTTTCCTTTGTCCAGGGTTAAAAGGGCCGGATCGGTCGGCCCAAAATCTGATGACCACTTCAGAGCTTCCGGCCTGCGCTGTCTTATCGCGTCCGTCTGTGTGAGGGCAGACGTCAAGTTGACGCTGAAGGCGCAGCTCAACAACAGGAGAATAAACAGTACCGTCGGGAACCAGTTGATCCTGATTTTGTTGTTCATAGTCTGTACTCCTTCTTACCTGACGGGATGAACCTGATGGGCGTGCGTTAATTTATCGCTTTATATTCAGGTTTGTAAACAAAATCTCGAAAAAAAAAGATGGAATTTACGGTGTCGCCGGGGCTATTCAGTTCTCGGCCCTGGCGGAAAACAGAAACCGCAGAGGACGCCGCAGGCACGCAGAGGGTTAACTATTCCTCTGCATCCTCTGCGGTTGTATTAGTCTGCGAGAGGCTCAATGCCAGGAGAGGTTGTTGGCCTTCTCGTTTTTCGGTGTGACTCGTTTCTTTGATAGATCGACTTCCCAGACGGCGGTGTGCTGCCCTTCGCGGTCGCGGTAGCTGAATTCCACCGTCACAGCAGAACCCGGCCCCGCAGCCTGCTCGGCCCGCCAGCCCCGTATCTCTATAGCCTCGCCCCGGTTCATACGGTAATAGATGGTCGTGTATAGATACTGCTGGACGGTGAAGTTCTCTTTTCGAGAAGTGCTCTCGCGGACCAGCCTGATCGCCTTTTCGGTTTCGGGCTGGCGGCGCTCCTTTATGAGGACGGCGGCATCGACTGCCGCTATGCACAATGGGACAAGTATGAAGACGAGCTTTGTCCAGTTGCCCGGTAACTTTTTCATTCGCCCTCTCAGAACGCCGAGCCGCATCGCGGGCACTGCTCGTCTATCGCATCTATGGATACACGGAACCCGCACGCGAGGCAGGCGCGCTGATTGATGCGTTTTTCAATCCAGCAATACGCGATCAGAACAGCGCCGCCGATAATCATAGTAAGGATCAACGCCAGTTTCATGCCGGTTGTATCACCCGCTCGCGGTTGTGGTTTGCCGTTCGCCCATTCGAAGGTTCTCGTTGAGCCGGGTGTCTCGCCGCACGCGCCATATCTTGCTGTCGAGATAGTAATGAATGAATGCGCCGCCCCAGATAAAACCCATCGCCAGCCCGCCCGGCGGGACTATCGTGTAGTGCGGGATGTGATAGGCCGCGCCGAACGCCAGCGCGAACCCGATGTAGCGCCACACGTTCTTATTTATTACCGAAGCCGCTCCGTGATCGGTCGCATCCGGGCGACCATACTTGTTGCGGTTATGGAACCATATTATGCGGTGGTACTGGATGTTGTGATAAATCGTCAAGGTCGCGACGATCACGGCGGCGTCCGCTGCCTGAACCGGCTCAAGCACCCTGAGCACTATCCAGTGCATCGGCACGCACGCGGCCAGCAGAAGCAGTTTCGGAAGGTTGATCGGCTGTTTTAGGTAGAGTCTTTGTCCCTGCCTGCCGATGAGCAGCAAGAGCGAGACTATGAAAGCGAAGAGCGCGAGCGTCTCGATCCACCAGAAGAGACCTGAGCCGGTAGGGAAGGGGACTCGCCCCTCTGCCGATGCGCTGTGGCCGAGAAAGTGCAGAAACGGATAAGCCATCCCGAGCAGAATAAAGGACCGGTCGATGAGGTTATCTATCTCGGCCAGGTCATTATTCTTCTTTTTGTAAAGGACCATAAATCCGTAGTGCTGTTTTACAAGGTGGTAGTAGGCCCAAAGCGAGGCGAAGAAGAAGAAGGCGTGGCCCCAGGCGTCTGTCCCGAGCAACTGCCAGCGCCCGGCCATCACCATCGTCGGGCCTATCAGAAAGAGCGCAAGGCTGCCGTAAAAGAGCTTTGCTCGCCGACGTCGCTCGTCGCGGTCGGCGTATGTCCTCGATACTGTCCCGAAAACATGCGGACCGTCGAACCCCAGCGCCCATATCCAGGTCAATATCGCGACAGAGACCCCAAGCGTGAGGTTGGCAAGAAGCAACGCGTAGCTTGCCGCGACGCTGCCGATAAACCATACGAGATCGTCTCTTCTGTTTATGATCCATCCGCTTGCAATCAGGTCTGTCTTCTTCTCAGGTACTGCAACAACCGCGCTTGCCATTCTATATTCTCCTTCGGATCGATGTAAGAGCTTGTTGCTACAGATCAAAAAGCCTTTTCAAGTCGCAAAGTTTATCATAAAGCGACGAGACACTGCCAAAACCTATTCTGTCCCCGAAAGGTTTCTGCTCGATAAAAAAAAACCGCGCTCACAATGAGCGCGGTTTTTGGCCCCTCAGGTTGTATTGGCAAGCATCGTTGGGTGGTGATGCTAATTAATATGTCTTTACTTATTAGCAACATCGGTGCCAGACCCGCGCCGGACAGGCCCCTCTTTATTTACAGGAGTTTTCGATTATTCGTCTCTGCAGGGCGCATGGAGAGGCTAAAAAAAAGGGACTCTTTTGTAGAAAAAAAAGGCAAATCTGACTCGACATCATTAATCCGTCTCTCAACCCGGCCCCGATCTTCTCATCCGCCAGTGTTGTGCATCCTGTTAATCCAGTCTTCTTATTCTCTTCTTCTTATTCTGTGCATCAATACCGGGCAAGGCTCAGTATGCCCGAAACAATGTCGTCGGGTTGTGGGAGTATCTCGTCCTCTATTCCGGGCGAGTAGGCTACAAAGCTGTCGAGCGCGGCCACGCGGCGGACAGGCCCGTCGAGATGGTCGAACATCTCGTCCGCAATCCGCGCAGCTATCTCTGCGCCGTAGCCCCACGAGAGGGTGTCTTCGTGGACCACCATCGCCTTGTTCGTCTTTTGGACCGACGCGCTTATGGCGTCCCAGTCATAAGGGTTCAGGCTTCTGAGATCTATGACCTCGA
>DASTET010000015.1:0-2507 GCA_035709445.1 Blastocatellia bacterium
AGGCTTTCAGATCGAGATGGTTTCACACGGGAGACCTCGGCTACCGCGATGAAGACGGTTTCTTTTATATCGTGGACCGCAAGAGCGACATGATAATTCGTGGCGGCGAGAACATATACCCGCGCGAGATAGACGAAGTCCTCTACTGCCATCCCAAGATAAAAGACGCGGCGACTGTTGGCGTTTCCGATCCGCTTTACGGCGAAGAGGTGAAATCTTTCGTCGTCTTGCGCGAGGGCGAGCAGGCTGGCGAAGAAGAGATAATTGCTTTTTGCCGCGAGAGGCTGGCCGATTACAAATGCCCAAAGACGATTGAGTTCCTCGACGATATTCCTAAAGGGCCTACGGGCAAGCTGCTCAAACGCGAGCTTGGCGAGAAACCGTCTGAGCGGAGCGCCTGACCGGCTGCCGGGTCACTTAATATTCTCGGTCAGCAACCGTATGACCCAGAAGGCGACCAGGAATGCTCCTACAAAGGCAATGCTACAGGCTACGACCTCACCCACTCGCACACGCATGGACCCGGCCAGTTGCGGGTGACGTGTCTCGGTCCAGGTGATCGAGCGCCCGATCAGTATGGAAAACAAGTACCAGAAGATGAACCCGGCAGCGACTCCCAATAATCCGGCTATGAAATACAAACGAAGCTCCTCGATATGTGATTACGCGTAGGCTTACTTAATATATGAACCGGGAATGAGTGAGTCAATTCAATATAAGAAGCCAGAAGCCAGAAGCCAGAATCTCTTGATCCACATCTCGATTGCCGTCGAGTGAATAGAATCAGGATAATCTTCGACCAGATTCTGGCTTCTGGCTTCTGGCTTCTGGCTTCTGAAATGGCTTCTAAATCGGGTAAACTGCTTGTGAGGCTGAGTCGAGCGCGGTCCGGGCGGAAGCAATGAGACTTAACTTGAAACCTATTTACCTCGGTCGAATCTTTGGCATACCTCTGCGCGCCCATTATAGCTGGCTGCCGGTCTTCCCGTTCTACGCCTGGGCCATCGCTTCCGGGCTTCTGCCGCACGCGGTTCCGGGCCTGCGCGGCTATGAGTACTGGCTGCTCGGCCTCCTGACGACCACGCTCTTGTTTGTATCGGTGCTTGCGCACGAGCTTGCGCACGCGCTTATGGCGAGGGCCGAAGGGATAGGCACGAGCAACATAACGCTCTATATGTTCGGAGGGCTCGCTGCTATCGAAGGCCAGCCCGCGCGTCCGTCATCCGAGTTCAAGATCGCAGTCGTCGGGCCTGCGGCCTCATTCATAATCGGCACGATCTTTTTTGTGGCCAACGAGATGTTGCTGCGCGGGACCACGCACCTGGCGACCGCGCAGGTCCTTCGCCACCTGGGACTGGTCAACTGGTTTCTTGCGGGGTTCAACATACTGCCGGGCCTGCCGCTCGACGGCGGGCGGGTGATGCGAGCCATCATCTGGCGCTTCAATAAGAATTTCCGGCTCGCCACACAGATCGCCGTGCGGTCCGGGCTTATGATCGCCATCACGCTCGTAGTGGCCGGGATTTACTCTTTCCTTTTTCAAGAGTGGATCACCGGGATGTGGAGCGTCATCATAGGGCTTATGATCGCCCTGCTGCTTGGGACGAGCGAGGGCCGCTCGCGCGGCGTGTGGCGCGTCAAGCGCGGCACGGTCGAGGACGTGATGAACCCTGATGTAGTACTCATCCCCCCGAATATGAAGGTCGAAGACTTCATAGAAAACGTGCTGAAGAACAATCACCATACGAGCTTCCCCGTTGCGCGCGATCGTCGGCTCCACGGTCTGCTGCTGCTCGAAGAGCTGAAATCGGTCCCTCGCGAGCAGTGGCCGCACCTTGAAGTAGGCAATGTGATGCGCCCCGTAGATGGCTCTATGTTCATCGACTCTGTGACGCCGGTCGAGCGCGCGCAGGCTGCGCTGCTCAACAACGGGCTGGGCCGCGCGGTCGTGCTCGATTCGAATGGTCTTATAGTCGGATACATCAGCCTGCGCGATCTGGTTAAATCGCGCGGGGACGCGGCTCCGTCCTGAAGCAAGTCGTCATTCCTGTTTCGGCGTGGCGTCTCCCGGTTTCGGGCGGTTCTTTTTCAGGTAGGCGTTCAGGCCGCCGAATAACGAGGCGGCTATTCGTTCTCGAAAGTGCGATGTTTGAAGCAACGCTTCATCGCGCGGGTTCGACAGGAAAGATACCTCGGCCAGCACGCTCGGCATTGCCGCGCCGAGCAGCACTCTGAACGCCGCGTGTTTCACCCCTCGATTAGTCGCCGTGCGAGGAGAGGCGGCCCCTATCCCGCGCACGAGCCCCGCCTGTATGTAACGCGCAAGCTCGCGCGACGCGGCCACCCGGTTGCCCACGGTCACGCTCGCAACTACGGGCTGAGCTTTTTCCGCAGAACTATCGGCAGCGGCCTTGCTGTCGGGCGCGGGCGGCTTCATATCTTCGGCGGGAGCGCGGTCGGGGCTCACGAAATATGTCTCAACGCCGCTCGCCGCTCGCGACTCGCTC
>DASTET010000016.1:0-2370 GCA_035709445.1 Blastocatellia bacterium
GCGGAAATTAAAGGCGATTTCTCGAATTCATAAAGGAGAAACTCCTGTGGGCATGAAAATACTGGGGATCGGCATCCTGTCCTGGGTGACGTGGCTGCCTGCGGTTGGAGCGATAGCGATACTCTTCTTCAACCGCACGAAGAACGACGCCATACGGTTCTTTGCGAACATATGGATGGGGATATGTTTTCTGATCTCAATCCCGCTCATAACCGGGTTTGGCGGAAGTAGTGGGTACGACCGCTCGCTCGGCGGTCTGCAGTTCGTCGAAGACTACGAATGGATACCGCTGATCGGCGCCCGATACCAGCTCGGAGTAGACGGCCTCGCGCTTGTGCTCGTCATTCTGACGACGCTGCTGGGCGTGGTCGCCGCCGTCTGCTCGTGGGATTACATCCGCGAGAAGGGGCGCGAAAAAGAGTACTACATCATGCTGCTGCTTCTTCAGACGGGCATGATCGGCGCATTCGTCGCCGCCGACCTCTTCCTATTCTTCATCTTCTGGGAAGTGATGCTCGTCCCCATGTACTTCCTGATAGGCATCTGGGGAGGAAAGAACCGTCTCTACTCGGCGATCAAGTTTTTCCTCTATACGCTGGTCGGCTCGGTCGTGATGCTGCTTGCGGTCCTGAAGCTCTTCTTCGTCTTCCCGGAAGTCGTCCGCGCGCAGCAGCCCGCAGTCGAGGCTACCGCGAGACAGATATCGACCAACTCATCGACGGGGCAGGCCAACGAGCCTATGCTCCGCATGATCGACGATGCGATAAAGCGGGCCAACGGCGTAGATCAGGCGGGCCGTCCGCTCCCTTCGGGGTACGTCAACAGCTCGTTCAACATCGCGGCGCTCACGGCCATCGGGCCTCATATAAAGACCGTCTATGGCCTCGGCGTTGTGATATGGATGTTTATAGGGTTCGCGCTCTCGTTCGCCATTAAAGTCCCGATGTTCCCGTTCCACACCTGGCTTCCCGACGCGCACTACGACGCGCCGACCGCAGGGTCTGTGATACTGGCGGGCGTGCTCCTGAAGATGGGCACGTACGGCTTCATGCGATTCTCGCTCCCCGTATTCCCGGACGCGGCGGCGCACCCGACCGTGCGCAATGTCATGATAGTGCTTGCGATCATCGGGATAATCTACGGCGCGCTCGTCGCGATGGCTCAAAAGGACGTAAAGAAGCTCGTAGCCTATTCGTCGGTCTCGCACCTCGGTTTTGTGATGCTCGGACTTTTTGCGCTCAACCCGAACGGGATCAACGGCGCGGTCATGCAGATGATCAATCACGGCATCTCGACGGGGGCGCTCTTCATGCTCGCAGGCATACTCTACGAGCGGCGGCACACGTACGAGATAAGCGAGTTCGGCGGGCTGGCTCATGTCATGCCGACGTTCTCGACTATCTTTTTGATAGTCACCCTCTCGTCTCTTGGACTTCCGCTGATGAACAACTTCATAGGCGAGTTCCTGACGTTGCGGGGCGCATTCGAAGCGAAGGTCGCTTGGGGCGCGTTCGGCACGGTGGGGATCATACTCGGCGCGGCCTACATGCTCTGGCTGTACCAGCGGGTGTTCTTCGGCCAGGTGACGAACGCTTCGAATGAAAAGCTCGCCGACCTGAACGCGCGCGAGGCGTGGCAGTTCGCGCCGCTGATCTTCCTGATATTCTGGATAGGCGTCTACCCCAAGCCGCTGCTCTCTTATATCAACCCGCAGACAGAGGTGGTGGTGGCGCAGGTCCAGCCCGACTATTTCAGGACCGCGCCCGCCGCGCACCGCCCGCAGATCGCCGAAGAGAAGCAGGGAGAGGCTGAAACGGCCCCGCCCGTAGAGGTGAGGTAAACATTTCCAAGCGCGGCCCTCAGGGGCCGCACGAACAAGAGAGACGATGCTAGCACTCATACAAGCAACGCCCGATCTTCAAGCCATAGCGCGACAGGCCGCGCAAATGATCGTACCTGAAACGGTGCTCGCGATCTTCGCCTGCGCGGCGCTGATCCTCGACGTCATGCTGCCCCGCAACCGCAAGCGGGTGATCGCGTGGGTGAGCCTCGCGGGCACGGGTCTTTCGCTCGTGTCGCTCGGCGTGATGTATATAAACACGGTCTCGAAGGGGACAACGCGCACAGGCTTTTACGACATGATAGTCATAGACAATTACGCCGTGGTCTTCAAGCTTATGTTCCTGATAGGCGCGGCGCTGTCGATACTGCTGTCGATAAAGTACCTGGATGAAGAGGGCGAGCAGCGAGGCGAATACTATTCGCTGATGCTCTTTTCGGTCGTCGGCATGATGTTTATGGCATCGAGCGTGGATTTGCTCGCGCTTTTCATCTCGCTCGAGCTGATGGCCATATCGGTTTATATCCTCG
>DASTET010000017.1:0-3223 GCA_035709445.1 Blastocatellia bacterium
TTCAAGAAGTAAATCTCAATTCATCTGCCAGTGAGAATCAGATAAGTCGTCATTTTTAGGTAATGTCTATACTGTAATCGCATTAGATCATGAGCATGCTTCGAAGAAGAGGTAAGTAAGAATGGCGAGAGACCGGTCACCGTGGATACTCTTTATAATATTGTTGCTGTGCGTCACGCCCGCGATAGGCAATGCCCAAAACAAGCAGTCAGGTCAGGCACAGCTGGAAGAAGCAAAGCGACTTCAACAACAGGTGGCAGAGCTATACGAGAAGGATAGGATAGATGAAGCCATAGAGGTTGCGAAGCGGTCTCTCGCCATACGGGAAAAGCTGCTGCCGCCGGATAGCCCCGACGTAGCCGAGTCTCTCAACGATCTCGGAGTGCTCTATCTGCAAACAGGCGAGCTGGAGCAGGCAGGGCCTTTACTCGCCCGCGCGCTCGCCGTCCGCGAGAAGGCGCTCAAGGCGGATGACCCGCTCATCGTCGAATCTCTTATAAACCTTGCCGAAGTCTACAGGTCAGATAGCAACTACCGGAGCGCCGCGCCGCTTCTGGAACGCGTGGTGTCGCTACACGAGCAAGCGCTCGGGCCTGAGCATGGCGATTTGGCCGAGTCGCTCAATAACCTCGCTCTGTTGTACATGGACATGGGCGATTTCAATCGCGCCGAGCCGCTTCTTGAGCGCGCGCTGGCGATTCGCGAGAAGGTATTCGGCCCCGATCACGCGGCCTACGCGCAATCTCTCAACAATCTTGCGGCGCTCTACAGGGACAAGGGTGAATACACGAGCGCCGAATCGCTTTTCGAGCGCGCGTTGGCTATCCGCGAGAGGGAGCCTGGCCCCGATCAGAGCGACCTCGCTTCGTCGCTGAACAACCTGGCGGGGCTCTATCAATTGAAGGGTGATTATGAGCGGGCCGAGCCGCTTTTCGAGCGTGCGCTGGCCATGCGTGAACAGGCGCAGCCCGACAGCCTCGCCGTGGCTGAAGCGGTCAACA
This sequence comes from Blastocatellia bacterium, assembly GCA_035709445.1. Classification (GTDB taxonomy): domain Bacteria; phylum Acidobacteriota; class Blastocatellia; order UBA7656; family UBA7656; genus DASTET01. The sequence continues at coordinate 1,002 of DASTET010000017.1, forward strand.
ATCTCGCTTTGCTCCACAAACAGAAGAAGGACTATGAGACAGCCGAATCGCTCTACCTTCGCTCGCTGGATATAAGAGAAAAGCGACTGAAGCCGGACCATCCCGACGTTGCTACTGCGCTCAGCAATCTCTCATTGCTCTACCTGGAAAAGAATGACCTTGCCCGCGCCGAGCAGCTTATCCGGCGCGCCCTCTCGATAAGAGAGAAGGCGCTCGGAAACAGCCATTTCATCTATGCTCAGTCCGTGAGCAGTCTTGCCTCGCTCTACTTTCTAAAGGGCGAATACAAACTGTCGGAATCGCTTCACCGGCGAGCACTGGAGATTTTTGAGCGGGCGCTCGGGCCACAGCATCCTTTAACATGCCTCTCGCGCAACAACCTGGCGCAAATACTGAACGTGAACGGGAGGCTCGGCCAGGCGGCGTCGCTTCTCGCCCTGAATAACGAGATTCGTGAAAGGACGCTCGCGCCCATACTCAGCGTCGGCTCGGAGCGTCAGAAACTCGCTTTCATGAAGACCATCTCCGAAGAGACCGACTTTACACTTTCCTTTCACACAGCCGCGAGGCCGAAAGACCCGCAGGCTGCTCGCCTCGCGCTCACTACCGTATTGCGGCGCAAGGGCCGCGTGATAGATGTGATGGCCGACATGGTCAACGTGCTGCGGCGGCGCGCGACCGCAGAAGACCGCAAGCTGCTTGAGCAGTTATCCGCCACGCGCGCTCAGCTCGCCTCACTGATGGTGAAGGGGTCGGGCGAAATCGGCCCTTCGGAGCACCGGGCCGCGATTGCCAGGCTCGAAGCGGAAGCGCAGAGGCTCGAGTCAAGGGTGAGCGCGCGAAGCTCGCAGTTCCGCGCTCAATCGCAGCCCGTTACGCTGCCGCGTGTGCAGAGGGCCATCCCCTTCGGCTCATCCCTGGTTGAGTTTGCTCTGTACCGCCCCTTCAATCCCAGGCCGAAAGCTACAAGCGAAGTCTTCGGCCCTCCCCGCTACGTGGCCTACGTGGTTCGCAAGACCGGCCCGCCCGCCTGGGTCGAGCTTGGGGACGCGAAAGAGATAGACGGCAGGATCGATACATGGCGAGAAGCGCTCAGCGATCCCGGGCGGGCGGACGTAAAGCAGCTTGCACGTGCCGTCGATATGAAAGTGTTGCAGCCAGTTCGAAGACTGCTAGGCAATAACAGGAGAGTGCTGTTATCGCCCGACGGGGCGCTCAACCTCATTCCGTTTGCCGCGCTCGTCGATGAGAGCGGCAGGTATCTCGTAGGCCGTTACACGTTCCGATACCTGACTGCGGGACGGGACCTGCTCAGGATGCATATACGAGCGAGGAGCGCACAGCCGCCCGTCGTTCTGGCCGACCCCGACTATGGCCAGGAGTCAGAGCAAGGGGCCGAACGAGGGCTCTTGCTCTCAAAGGGCAAATCGGAAACTGTTCGCTCGATCGATTTCTCTCAGGTCTATTTTAATCGTCTGCCCGGCACCGCAGCCGAAGCCCGCTCATTGGAGCAAATACTTCAGGGCGAGATCATGTACGTAAGAGAGCGCGCCACGGAGTCGGCGGTCAAAAACGTCAGCGCGCCCGAGGTGCTTCACATAGCGACCCACGGGTTCTTCCTTGAAGACGTGTTAAGCCCTTCCGAGAGAGATAGCCGAGGGCTGGCTGTAAAAAAGGCCGGGTCGAAAGACTCCTCGACTCCCGTTCTGCGTATTGAAAATCCCCTCTTGCGCTCGGGGCTCGCCTTTGCGGGCGCAAACGAGCGTCAGGGCGGCGCGGGCGAAGACGGCATTCTGACGGCGCTTGAGGCTGTGGGGCTGAACCTCTGGGGAACAAAGCTGGTTGTTCTCTCCGCGTGCAACACCGGTGTAGGCGAGGTGAAGACAGGCGATGGAGTTTACGGGCTGCGCCGCGCGTTTGTGATAGCAGGGGCGGAAAGCCAGGTGATGAGCCTGTGGCCGGTCGATGATCAGGGTACGCGCGATCTGATGATCACATACTATAAGATGATGCGGGCCGGAAGGGATCAGACCGAGGCGCTCAGAGAAGCGCAGCTCAGAATGATGTCGCGCGAGGCCAGCCAGCATCCTTACTACTGGGCATGTTTCATCAACTCGGGTCGTTAGCTTTATAGGCTTCTTCAGGGCTTGAATCCGTTTAAAGAGATGGGCCGTAAGCCCTGTCAAAATAGTTCAGGCATCAAGGTGACATACTAAGATCGA
>DASTET010000018.1:0-8189 GCA_035709445.1 Blastocatellia bacterium
GATCAACCGGCGGCAGCATTGACGGCGCGCGCGGCCTCGCGGCGTGTAAACCAGTAGGCCCATGCGATCAAGACCGCCTGGAGCGGAAGCCTCAGCATGAGAAAGATCGGGCTTATTTCAGGGTAGAGATGCGAGTTGACCGCCATATGTATATTGGCGGGAAAGACCCCTATGAGAACAGCGATTATCCCCCAGGCTGCGACCCGCGAGAGGCGGGCGATGAGCAGCATCGCCCCGAATACGATCTCAAATATGGCGCTCAGGTATACAAGCTCAAGGTGGAAGGGCAGGTAAGGCGGCATTATCTTCACGTAGAAATCCGGGTTGACGAAGTGATTGACGCCCGCCAATATGAAGAAGATCGCCAGCAAGAGCTTCATTATCGTTTTCAGCACGCGCATTCGCCGCCTCCGCGAGGCACTTTCGCCCTATTGCTTCTTGACGAATTTGAGGGCGACCGAGTTGATGCAGTACCGAAGGTTCGTAGGTCTGGGGCCGTCATCGAAGACATGTCCGAGGTGAGCATCGCAACGGGCGCAAACCACCTCGATGCGGCGCATGCCGTGGCTCGTATCAAGCTCGGTCTTTATGTTCTCTTTATCGACCGGGGCCCAGAAGCTCGGCCAGCCTGTGCCGGAGTCGAACTTCGTATCCGAGCTGAACAGCTCGTTCTCGCAGCCCGCGCACAGAAAAATGCCCTTCTCGTGCAGGTCGTAATACTCTCCGGTGAAGGGCCTTTCAGTACCCTTCTTTCGCATCACCTGATACTGTTCCGGCGTGAGCAGCTCGCGCCATTCGGCATCTGTTCGATTGACTTTCATCTTTTTACCCTTCCTCTGACTCTTCTCATCCTTCTTTTTGTCGCCCATCGCGGCCAGCGAGATTGGCGCAAACGCGACCGCCATGATAACGAGGACCAGGAGTGAACTGGTAATATAACCGATCCGTTTCATACGAAGCTCCCTTTAGCTACAAAAGTGCCGCTGCTTTATCTGAATCCGAACCGCGCCCACGAAATGGATTTTCGTATATCTTTCATTGCTCGATCCAGTCCTTCGACTCCAGCTTGCCGACGAAGCAGGTAAAGCCGTTCGGGGTGTCGGCGCAGATAGAGAACCTCCTGGGCTTGATCTGAAACTTGAATTGATTGCCATCCGGGTCAAAAAACTGCATGGCTTCGATCCTGTAAACTTTGCCCGCCTTGAATACCGGACGGGCTACCGAGTAGCCCGCAGAAGGCGAGCCGCCGTTTACTTCCATCTTTACATTAAGCCAGTCGTAGGAGTCCAGATTGGTCACGATAAACTGGGTCCCGGACAATTGAACAAAAGCATTCAGCCCGGGTTCTGGGGCCGGGGGCGGGGTTGAAGACAGGGGCGGAAGCGGAAGAGATGGCGCGAGCATAGCCGTGTGGCTCTGGCTATCTTCGCGCGGGACCACATTGTTTACCGATGTCACTATCACGCCAATCGCCATGACGAGGCCCATCAAAGTGCCCCACACCCATTTGAGCTTGTCACGATTCGAGGTCGGCGGCGTTCTGTTGGGCTGCGGCGCGGCATGCGGCGGCACGTACAGGCGAAAGTATTGCAGCCGTCGCGTCGTCGTCCTGATTCGCAGCCCACACCATAAACAATAGCGAGCATGAGACGGGTTAGGGGTTTTACAACCGGGGCATTTACGCATGACAGTACTCAACAGCTCGTAACTCTAGTCCTGAAGAAAGCCTCTGGTTCGATCACTGAGACCCGAAAAGCCTTGAGCGATTTCGCATCAAAGATTGTCTCATTCGAGATGGAAATGCAAGCACGACGTTGTATTTATACCCTAACTTCATTCGGTCTTCGCTCTAAAAATGCGGTTGTCGGTGAAAAAAGTCAATACAACCGCAGAGGAATAGTAGTTCCTCTGCCAACCTCTGCGGTGAGGACTTTTTGTCTCGTCTTTGCGAAGGCGAAAAAAAAATGTATCAAACGGCCGGTTAAGATTCTCTATTAAGTATCAGCTTCTGGCAGGAAATGGGTCCTCCCAAAGGCTGACCAGGCGAGAGGCGCTCCCGATCCCGAAGGGTTGTGGAGTACCTCCCGCCCTGGCTCTCTCTATCCCGCATCGCACCCTGATAAACGATCAATGCATATATTACATAAGGATTTGCGGCGGCGCTCGCCAGTCCAATTCCGGGATTGTGATTCCCATAAACAGACATGTGGCGGCACGGGCCGTTCGGCCACAATAGAGTAAATCACGCAAAACGAGCCACTTTCTCGCGCATTTCGGATGGCACGGTAATTTCCTGTCAAGAGAGACCTCTTATGTCTTGATGGATCATAAAAGCACGGTCTGGAGGCGCTATGAATACCTTATTGCAGGACGTTCGTTACGCGCTCAGGATGCTGGTCAGGAACCCAGGCTTCACGGCGGCGGCTGTCATAGCGCTGGCGCTCGGCATCGGAGCAAATACAGCCATCTTCAGCGTGGTCAACTCCATGCTGCTTCGCCCGCTGCCTTTCAAGGATTCGGAAAACCTCTTGCAGGTCTGGGAGACGCAGGAGTCAAAAGGGCGATATAAGATCCCTGCTTCGTATCCGAACTTCAAAGACTGGAAAGAGCAGAGCCAGGTCTTCGAAGATGTAATCGCCTACACGGAATGGAGTTTTAACCTTACGGGCGCGGGAGAGCCGGAACGGATAAAGGGCGCGATCGTGTCACCCGCATTCTTCTCGACGCTCGGCCTCACCCCCATTTTAGGGCGCGACTTTCTGCCCGAAGAAGACCAGGCCGGAAAGAACCTGGTCGCAGTGCTCGGAGAGACGCTCTGGCATCGACGGTTCAATTCCGACCCCGCCGTTATAGGCCGGTCCATAACGCTCGGCGGCAAGAGCTTCACCGTCATCGGCGTCGTCGCGCGCGGCGCTCAGGTCCCCGTCCTCTCAAGCGAAGTGGAGCTTTTTGCGCCCGTCACTCATGGGTTCGCGCTTCAAGGGCGGGCCGCGCATTACCTGAGCGTCATCGCGCGCCTCAAAGACGGGGTGGCCCCGGAGCAGGCCGAGGCCGAGATGGCGACGATTGCCGGGAGGCTTGCCGAGCAATACCCGGATGCGAACGCGAGCCGCAGCATAAGACTCGTCCCGCTTCTCGAAGAGATTGTCGGCGATTTTCGCCTGTCGCTCGGGGTGCTTCTCGGCGCAGTGCTTTTCGTTCTGCTTATAGCTTCCGCCAACGTCGCCAACATGCTTCTCGCGCGCGCGACCACGCGCCGGAAAGAGATTGCCATACGGTCGGCGCTCGGCGCGGGCCGCTCCCGTCTGATACGCCAGCTCCTGACGGAAAGCGTCCTGCTCGCGCTCGTCGGCGGGACGCTCGGTCTGCTGCTTGCTCTCTGGGGCGTAGACTCTTTAGCAGCTTTGAGCCCGGCAGATGTGCCCCGGATCGCAGAACTGGGCATCGATGGCCGCGTGCTGCTGTTTACCTTCTCGGTCTCGCTTCTGACGGGAGTCCTTTTCGGGCTCTTTCCAGCCTTTCAGGCTTCGCGCTTCAATCTGAACGAGACGCTCAAGGAGGGTGGCCGCAGCGCGTCGGGCGGCAGCAGCCGCCACCGCGTTCGCAGCCTGCTCGTTATATCTGAAGTCGCGCTCTCGATCATGCTGCTTGCCGGGGCGGGCCTCTTGATAAGGAGCTTTATCCTCTTGCAGAAAGTCGATCCCGGTTTCAATAGCGCGGGTGTTCTGACGATGCAGATAAACCTCTCACCCCCCAGGTACACGAAGGCCGCTCCCGTGCTCGCTTTCCACAAGCAGATACTCGACCGCGTCAAATCGATACCGGGCGTGCAGTCGGCCACCACGAGATCGGCCGTGCCGCTGGGCGACGATTTTTCCTACCTGTCGTTTATGAAAGAGGGCGTGCCCGTCGACCCGGCTGACCGGCCCGTGGCTTTCTACAACGCCGTCGGCCACGAGTATTTCGATACCATGCAGATACCCGTAATAAGAGGGAGGCAATTCGACGAGCGCGACGTGAGAGGAACAACCAATGTGGCCATCATCAATGAGACGCTGGCCGAGCGATTCTTCGCTGGCGAAGACCCGCTTGGCAGGCGAATCACTCTCAATGATGAAGACCCCAAAGAAGAAGACTGGGCGACCATCGTCGGGATAGTGCGAGACACGAAGTCGATAAACCTCGATGATGAGCCTGCGGCGGAAACGTATATGCCCTACGCCCAGCAGCCCGAAGCAGGCTTTGTCTTGATGATACGCGCCGGGGCCGGAATGACGGGTCTTGCGGACGCGGTCCGCAAAGAGGTGCTCTCGCTCGATCCGGAACAGCCGGTCCATTCCATAAAGCCGCTCGACCGGGTAAAGGCCGAATCAATTGCCGCCCCTCGCTTCCGCACGCTGCTGCTCGGATTGTTCGCAGCCCTTGCCATGCTGCTTGCGGCGGTCGGAATATACAGCGTCATGTCCTACTCTGTGGCCCAGCGCAGCCACGAATTCGGGATAAGGATGGCCCTCGGCGCTAAGACATCGGATGTCCTGAAGATGGTCCTGAGAGACGGTCTCGCGCTCACGATTGCAGGCATGGTGATAGGGCTTGCCGCGTCTTTCGCCCTCACGCGGTGGCTATCGAGCCTGTTGTTCAAAGTCGAGGCGACAGACCCGATCACCTTCGTCGCCGTATCGCTGCTGATCGTAGGAGTGGCTCTGACAGCCTGTTTCGTGCCAGCGCGTCGAGCCACGCGCGTCGATCCGATTGTCGCTCTGAGATACGAATGAGACCGCGCTCTTCGGCGGCTCGCGATCATTTCAATTCCATCAACCAGATATTGCCGACGCTCTCCGTGTACTCATAGACGATGCGGTCACCCTGCGGAGACCAGGCCGGAGAGCGCACAAAGGCGTTTGGCTTGAGGTAGCCGGTCATCTGTTTCTGTTTTTTTGTCTCGCGCGACACCCACCATATATTCCAGTAGCCGTTCCTGAGCCCGGCGAACGCGATGCGGTCTCCGTCGGGCGACCAGCTTCCTGTCCAGCTATGGCCGCGATCAAAAGTAAGCTGAACAGGCTCGCCGCCCTCGCTCGCAACTATTGCGACGTGCGTCGCCTGCCCCCGCTTCATCTCGAAGGCTATCAGCTTGCCGTCCGGGGACCAGCAGGGCCACCCCATCGGCTCCGCGCCCGATGTAATCTGCCGGGCCTCTCCGCTTTCAAGCGTTGCGGTCCATATATTGACCGCGCCGCCCTTGTCGCAGTGAAACGCTATGCGGCTGCCGTCGGGCGATATCTGCGTGAAGGCCGCTTCCGCGTCCCACTCGAACAGCGGCTTTTCCACCTTGCCATCGAGTGTGAGCGAAAAGAGAGTCGAGCCGCTCTCATAAAAGGTCATAAACCCTATAGAGTCTCCGGCAGGGAACCAGCCGGGGCTTAGATCGGGCCGGATGTCAGAGGTCATCTGGACAGGGTTTTTGCCGTCCGCGTCTATCACCCATATATCGTACTTCTCGCCGGCGAGCGCTTTCGAAAAGGCTATCTTCTTTCCATCGGGCGAGAATGAAGGCGCGGACTTTCGAAAACTGGTATCCGTCGTCAACTGCACGGGAGGTCCTGCGGCCTCGCCCGTCGCGCGTGAAACCGGGAGCGACCAGAGATTGCTCGTCATCGAAAGCCCGCTGTAAGCCAGACTCTTGCCGTCGGCGGAGAGCGAAAGGTGCCGCATGACCGAAGTGCCCGTCCCCGCCATCTCGACCGGCTCTCCTACAGGCTCGCCTGCGGGCGATAGCTGCTGCCGCCATAATAAAAAGTTTCTCGGTCTCATCGCCGCGACAAAGTATATGTATCTTCCGTCGGGCGAGCAGACCGGATCGTAGGTCAGCGCCCGCCCCTCGGTGATCTGCTTCAACTGCCCGTCAGCGATAGAGACGGACCATATGCCTATCGAGTCGACATCGTAAGAGACGAACACCAGTCTCTTGCCGTCAGGAAACCACGACAGAGAGCCGTGCCCGCCCGGCGGGCTGCCCCCTTGCGTTACGGCCCTGGGCTCGCCGCCCTGCGGCGACACAACCCAGAGCCTCGACGGCGGCATCGCCCCGAAAGCCGTGGGGGCGATGTCCGTAATCTCATCCGATTGAAACGCGATCAAAGAGCCGTCAGGCGACCACCTCGGGCAGGACCCGAAATCGGTTATCTGCTTCGAGACGCCGCCGAGCGCGGGCACAACTCTTATCCCGCCCCGCACGCGCGAGTGATAGGCGATCATCTTTCCATCGGGAGACCACGAAGCCTGCAAGCTCTGCCCGCCGTCCTGTGTGATCTGTATCTCGCGCCCGCCGGGCGCAAGCTGTTTAACATATATCTCGAAGCTGCCCGTCCGGTCCGAGCTGTAGGCGACCCAGTTGCCATCGGGCGATAGCTGAGGATATATGTCGAGCCCCGTCCAGGTCGTCACCTGCGCGGTCCTCAATACCCCGGTCGTAGCCAGATCGACCGGCCCTGACTTCTTCCACCACAAAGCAAAAGCGGCTGCAATAAGCAGAAGGGCCGTCGCAACAACGGCCCGTGTCACGGCTCGATAATAAGGGTTCTTTTTTGCGGGCGCGGGCATGCGCGGCGGCTGAGGGGGAGCGGCGCGAGTATCTAAATCTGCGATAAAGCGGTAGCCGCGCCTGGGCACGGTCTCGATGTACAGGGGCGTTTCGGCGCTGTCGCCGAGCGCGCGCCGCACGTCCTTTATGGCCCGCGTCAGCGCATTGTCGGTGACAAAGGCATCTCCCCAGACCGCTTCAAAAATCTCCCGCTTTTCGACCACGCGATTGCCGTGCTCTATCAGATAAAGCAGGACATCGAACGCTCGCGGCGGAAGCGATTGCGGCTGCCCGCCTTTGAGCACGCGAAAATTCTCGCAGTCTATGACTACATCATCAAACCGGTAGATGGCCGCGACGCCCATAAGCTTCGCCAGTCTGCTCACCGCACAAAAAAATCACGCAACGGTCACGCCTCTGTCATTACCCCGCCGCGCCTTTTGATTATAGTCGCTCCGCTCGACTTTGAGATCGGGCCGTTTGCGAATTAACAAGTTTTTACAAAAAGGGGAATCGAGATGCTTGATAAGGGACGGTCATACCTGCCCGCATTCGTCAGCCTTTTACTCATAATGGCCTCGGCGAGCGCGCAGACCTCGCGCGCGGCTGAGAGTTATTACGATCGCGGTGCGCGCCACCTGGCAAAGGGAGACCTTGATGGCGCAATCGCGGATTTCGGCGCGGCCATTGCTTTCGACCCTCGCTTCTGCGAGGCGTATAACAACCGGGGCATCGCGCGGTATATGAAGGGCGAGCTTGAGGCTGCCATAATCGACTTCGATGTGGCGCTTGAGATCAGACCCGATTTTGCCGAAGCGTACGCCAATCGGGGCGTTGCCTACGCCGCAAAAGGAGAGCTCGACCGCGCGGTCTCGGATTATGACCGCGCCCTTGAGTTAAACCCCCGCTCGGCCCACCTCTATTACAACCGCGCAAACGCGCGCCTTGACCGGGGAGAGCTTGACCGCTCGCTGATCGATTATGACCGCGCCATCGAGCTTGACCCGCGCAACGCGGCCTATTACTACAACCGGGGGCTGGCCCACCAGCGCAATAGAGAAATGGATAAAGCGATTTCGGATTATGACCGCGCCATCTCGCTCAACCCCTCGTTCGCGCTTGCATACAACAATCGCGGCAACGTATGGCTGATCAAGAAGGAGCTGGCGAGAGCGATAACAGACTACACGCGCGCAATCGAACTCGACCCGACGCTCGACTGCGCATATGCGAATCGGATACTTGCCTTAATGAGTCTGGCGAGTCTGGCGGGTCGAGAGTCTGGCGAGTCGCTTTCGAGACAGACATCGCATAAACCAGATGTTGCAAAGTAATCAGCGCCGCGAGGAGCGGGACTCGCTATACGCTCGACTCGCCAGACTCGCCAGACTCTTATTCGTATCGAAGCGCGATCATAGGGTCGACTCGGGCCGCTCTTAGCGCGGGGAGGTAGCCCGCGAAAGCGGCTATGGCTGTCATCAGAAGCGCCGCCATCAGGATCGTCGCCGGGTCTGTCGCCGTCAGCCCGAACAGCATGCTCGATATAAGCGTGGTGCCGAAGTATGCGCCGACAAGCCCTATCGCCACGCCGATCAGTATCAGCAGC
>DASTET010000019.1:0-2852 GCA_035709445.1 Blastocatellia bacterium
ATCAAGGCATAGAGGTTGCATTTTTCCACAGGTCATGCGATTTAGAGATAGAGAGGGAGGTGGAAGAATGAGCGATCGCAGACCCGATTTTGATGACGATGACGATTTTCCCCCCGATCCCCCGCTGGTGCAAAAGAGGGGCGACCGGTGGAACGAGGTGCGCAGGACGGCCCAGGATGCGGTGAATCGCGCAAGCTCGCGCGGCAGCCGAAGACCTCCCGCCGGAATAGGCTCGATAGCGAACCGAACGGGATTGCTTTTCGGCGTTATCGGAGCAGGTCTGGTAGTTCTAGCCCTGATAATTTATTTTCTCCTGGCCCAGAGCGGCCCCGATACACCCGCTACGCCGGGGACCGCGCAGACGCCTCGCCAGGCTCCCGCTGCCGAGCCTCCTCCGCAGGAGACTGCGCCGTCGACGGGGGATGATTTCTTCACAAGGATTTTCGGGTCTGAGAGCACAACAGCAGACCCGGCCCGGCAAGAAGGCATAATACAGCGAGGCGCGCGAATTCTTTTAAAGCTCGCACTCTCGGCCCTGCTCGCCGGGATGCTGGCCTTTCGCCCTCGCAAAGACCTCCCCGCGATGCAGCGCAACCCTTACGTGGCGCAGACCCAGATACTGCTCGCCATCGTAGCGGCGGCGCTGATGATGGTGGTCGCGGATAATGCCGCCCGCGCCTTCGGCATCTTTGCGGCTGCATCGCTAGTGCGTTTCCGGACGAACATACGAGACCCGAAAGAGATTACCGTGCTGCTCGTCAGCCTCGCTTTAGGGCTGGCTTGCGGCGTCGGCAGATTCGAAGTCGGAATACTGCTCGCGCTCTTTGTCATGCTGATTTTGTGGGTTCTCGAATATTACGAGCCTGCGCAGGTGTTTCGCGCGATGGAGGTGAAAGTCACCACACGCAACGTGGGCGAGACTGATGAGATACTAAAGGAGATATTCGAGAAGCACAGCATCGCGGGAGAGCTGAGAGAGGTCGATAGGGAAGACGCGGATCAGCCTATAGGCAAGATCGTTTATTATGTCAACGTGAGCCCCACGCTTAGCACCGATCACCTGAGCGAAGAGATATTCTCATCCGATCCCGATAACATCGACAGCATCGAGTGGGACCAGAAGAAGAGCACTTCGTATATCTATCGGTAAATGACAAGACAGGATTTACAGGATCACTGGCGATCCTGTAAATCCTTTCTGAACCATCCTTCACTTCATAGTGGCGACGACTTCCTGCGGGCTCGCCGCTTTGTAGAGTCTGATCGTCTTGTCCTTGCTGGCGGATGCGAGCAGTCTTCCATCGGGAGAGAAAGCTACTGCTCTGACGGCAAAGGTGTGGCCTCTGAAGACGGCGATCTCCAGGTGCTGTTGCACACCCGGGGTAACATCCCAGAGCTTGACCGTATCGTCGACGCTTGCTGTTGCCAGCCGCCTCCCGTCTGGTGAGAAGGAGACGGACCAGATTGAGTCGGCATGCCCTGCGAGCGTCATTACCTCTTTCAATGTAGCCATATCCCAGAGCTTTGCCGTTCGGTCGAGGCTACCCGTAGCAAGACGCTTTCCATCAGTCGAAAAGAGAATCGAGCTTATAGTCCCTTTATGCCCCTTAAGGGAAGCGATCCTGTTGCCGGTCTCAACATCCCAGAGCGTCGCCTCGTTGTTTATACCGCCAGTCGCGATGGTCTTCCCGTCGGGCGAAAAAGCGACGGACCAGAGGGCATAATTGTCACTGCTGAGAGTTCGTAACACTCTCCCTGTTCCGGCGTCCCATAACTTGCATGTGCCGTCGAAGCTTGCGGACGCCACGCGCTTTCCATCGGGCGAGTATGCGGCAGAGTGAACTGCCCCCTTGTGCCCGCTCAGAGTCCTGACGACATTTCGAGTCTTCAAGTCCCAGATTCTGATATTTGCATCCGGACTGCCTGTGAGCAGATGCTTATTGTCGGGTGAGAATGCGACAGAATGAAAGGACGTGATCTCTGACGATACCAGATAGGTCTGTTTGCCTGAAGCTGTATCCCACACGCGGACGGTATTATCGCCGCTGGCCGATGCCAGCATCCTGCCGTCGCGCGAGAAAGCGATCGAGGTTATCTCTTCTGAGTGTCCCTTGAGGATGCTCAGGTCCTTTCTCGTCTCCACATCCCATACCTTCGCCGTACGGTCGGCGCTGGCCGAAGCCAGGACCCTGCCGTCAGGCGTAAATGTTATTGCCCTCACCGAGCCATCGTGCGCTCTCGCCCCAACAAGCTCTCCCGAGGAAACATCCCATAGCCTGATGGCCCTATCATCGCTCGCGGTGGCCAGGATGCGGCCATTCGACGAGAATGCTACGGACCAGACCCTTGCATTGGAGACTTTCAATTCTTTCAGCTCCTTGCCCGTGGAGACGTCCCAAATCCTCGACGTCCTGTCGTCGCTTCCGGTGGCCAATAGCCCTCCGTCAGGCGAGAAGGCAACTGAAGTGACTTCGCCTTCATGGCCCGCGATTACCCTCAATTCCGCTCCCGTCTCCGTATCCCACAGCCTCACCATGCGATCTTTGCTTGCTGTCGCGATCATCTTTCCGTCGGGCGAGAACGCGACCGAAGAGACCGCGTCCTGGTGAAGATCAAGACTACGGATCTCTTTTTTCCACCCGAGGTCCCATATCTTCGCCTTTTTGTCGCTGCTGGCTGTCGCGAGCTTTCTTCCATCGGGTGAGAAGGCGACCGACAATACGCGTGTTGAATGGCTCGCCAGTTTATCAATCTCTCTTTTCGAAGAGATGTCCCATAACTTTGCGAACCCATCATACCCGCCTGTCGCTGCTATGCGACCATCGGGAGAGATCGCTACTGATGCGACTCCC
>DASTET010000020.1:0-8989 GCA_035709445.1 Blastocatellia bacterium
CGCTCAGCCCGTGTTCTTCTTCGACCTTCTTTGCCGCCACTATCGAACGAAACACGGTCGCCCCGTAGGTTATGATCGAGATGTCGCTCCCTTCGCGCGCGACGCGGGCCTTGCCGAACGGGATCATGTAATCCGGGCCCGGATAAGCGCCCTTGTTATGAGTCTGGCGGTAGAGGTGCTTGTGCTCAAGAAACATCACCGGGTCGTCACACCTGAGGGCGGTCCTGAGCAGCCCGTTCGCGTCGAGCGCATTCGAGGGCATCACCACTCGCATGCCCGGCGTGTGAGTGAACAGGCTCTCGCCGCACTGGCTGTGATAGATGGCCCCGCCCGTCAGATATCCGCCGGTCGCCACGCGAATCACCATAGGGCATTTGAAACTGTTGTTCGAACGCCAGCGCACGAGCGGCACTTCGTTGCGAAGCTGCTGCATAGCCGGCCAGATGTAATCGAAGAATTGAATCTCGGGCACGGGCTTCAGACCGCGTGTCGCAAGCCCTACCGCGCGGCCCAGGATGTTGGCCTCGGCAAGCGGCGTGTTGAAGACGCGCGCGCTTCCGTACTTGCGCTGGAGATTCAGCGTAGCTTTGAAGACCCCGCCTTTCCCCTTGACCTTCTCTATATACTGGTCGCGGCTGCAATCGGCCACGTCTTCGCCGAATACGACTATCCGCTCGTCGCGGGCCATCTCGTCTATCAGGCAGGCGTTGATGAGATCGATCATCGTCTTTTCGCCTCCCTCGCGAGATGCGCCCTCTTCCGTGTCGAACTCTTTCGATGCGGGGTCGACGTCGGGCGAATAGATATAGAGGAGAGCCGACCCTTTGGCAGGCTTCGAAGCGGCTACCGCCTCATCGGCGGCGCGGTCGATCTCTTCATCCGCGTCCGCCGCGAGCTTCTTTATCTCGTCTTCGGTCGCTATCTCGCGCTCAACGAGGTATCGCGCGAATGTGTTGATCGGGTCTCTACGGGCTTCCGCCTCTCTCTCGTCAGCCGGGCGGTAATCGCTCTCGGCGTCGGATTGAGAATGCGAGTACGGCCTTATGACATGGGCGTGGACGAGCGCCGGGCCGCGCCGCTCGCGGCAATGCTGGACCGCCCTTTCGATCACTTCGTAACTTGCGAGCGGGTCGCACCCGTCGACTTCTTCGATGAAGAGGTCCGGAAATGCGCTGACGAGCTTCGATATGCTGCCGCCTGCGGTCTGCACCTCTACGGGGACGGAGATCGCGTAGCCGTTGTCCTCGATCAGATAGAGAACCGGAAGTTTCAGATTGCAGGCCGTGTTGAGCGATTCGAAGAACTCTCCTTCGCTCGTGGTGCCGTCGCCAGCCGAGACATAAACGATCGCATCTTTCTGATAGCCGCCTATAAGACGTTCGGGGTCGCCGATCATCTCGGCCCTGTAAGCCGCTTCGGCGCACCCTACGGCCTGAAGGAACTGCGTGCCTGTCGGGGATGACTGCGTGACTATGTTGTATCGCTTGTGCCCCCAGTGGCTTGGCATCTGCCGCCCGCCCGAGCTCGGATCATCCGCCGCGCCGGTCGCCTGCAATAACATCTCTACCGGGGTCACACCCAGGGCGAGACACAATGCGCGGTCGCGGTAATAAGGGTAGAACCAGTCATAGGCCGGCTTCATCGCAAGCCCTGCGGCCACAAGGACCGCCTCGTGCCCTGCGCCTGAAATCTGGAAGAAGATGCGGTTCTGCTTCTTGAGCTGAAGCTCTTTATCATCTATGCGCCGCGACGTGTACATCAGCCGATAAATCTTGAGCATCGTGTCGCGGTCGAGATCGTGCGACCTCTCTGCCTGTGTCTGAACAGCCATGCGCTCTCCTCCGATAATCTCAAATCTCAAAATTGAGATTTCAAATCTCTTTGTATTCGACTATGTGGCCGGCTACAGCAGATGCTGCGACTGTGAGCGGTGAGGCCAGGTACATCTGACCGGGGCCGCTTCGACCTGGAAAATTGCGGTTCTGGGCGCTGATTACAACCTGTTGTTTGAGCGTGCTCACGCCGGGGCCTGCGTTTATGCAGGCTCCGCAGCTCGGCTCGATAACGTGCGCGCCGACCTCGCGGAATGTTTCTATGTACCCGCTCTCTTCGCAGTGCTTGCGCACCTCCTGAGACCCGAATTGAATGAAGCACTGCACGTCCGGGTGGACCCGCTCGCCCCGCGCGAGCGCCTCGCGAAAGACGCGGGCGTACATATCCATGTCTTCCTTCTTGCCCGCTGTGCATGATCCGCCGTAGGCTATATCGATTTTGACTTCGCCCCCCAGCTCGTCTACGAACATGCCGTTGCCCGGATCGCCAGGAGTAGCAATCATCGGCCTCAGCTCGTTAGCGTCGATGTCGATGGTGAGCGCGTACTCTGCATCGGGGTCGCTCTGCATTCCTTCGCAGAGCCGCTCGGCCTCTTCGCGCGCGAGGCCCCGCTCTACGAGAAACTCGACCGTCTTCTCGTCTGCCGCCACTATGCCGGTGAAGGCGCCGACTTCGGCGGCCATGTTTGTCATCGTCGCGCGCTCGTCTATGTTAAGGTCGGCGACGGCCTCGCCCGTGTATTCGACTATCTTGCCTATCGCGTCGCCGTTTCGCACAAGTTCGGTGCGAAGTATGGCAAGCATGAAATCCTTTGCGGTGACGTTATCCGGCTTGCGCCCGTTTATTCTTATCCGCACCTGTTCGGGCACGCGCACCCGGACATCTTTAGTTATCCACGAATTGAAGACGTCGGTCGTGCCCACGCCGAAGGCGACGGCCCCGATTGCGCCCGCGTGCGGAGTATGCGAATCGCTCCCGATGATGATCTGTCCGGGCAGCGCATAGTCTTGCAGTATCAGGCTATGGCAGATGGCTTCCGAGCCCTTGCGGTCCCGGAGCTGGCCGTGGAGCCGGACGTTCTGTTTTTGCGCGAACTCTTCCTGCTTGCGCATGAGCTGGTGCGCGAGATCGAGGAGCCCCATTGCGCGGCGTTCGGGCGGCATCACGTCGTCGAGGAACGTTAAATGGTCCTGGAAGAAATAGACCGATCCGGGATCGTTTATTGGCTCGTCACCGACGAGCTGTTCATAGAATATCGCGGCCATCGGCGTGACATATTCGTGGCTGAACCTTATATCGGTGCGAACGAACCCGGCGTCTCCGGGGCGGACCGCTTCAACACCTACGCGGTCCTTTGACAGGTCCGTGACCATATGGCTTGCGAATATCTTCTCGGCCAGCGTCATCGGGCGCCGCGAGGTTGTGATCTCGGGCAGCGTGACCTTGCCCTGGAGCCGCGCAAGGTTGAACGTAAACAGCCCGCCGTACTCTATGATCTGCCGGGTGATCTCGTCTTCGCCCCGCGTGAACTCTTCGAGCGGTATCTCTTCTCCGCGCGCGATTCGCGGGAGCAGATCGAAATTCGTGGAGGTCAGAAGGCCGAGGTTCTGGCAGTTCTGCTTGTATATCCGCTCGATGTTTTCGGCTATGACGGCGCGGATGCCCGCCGATATTTCAGCGTAAGGAGACTGTTCGCGGCTCGACCCTTTGCCTCGCCGCTTGCCCGAGACCGAGACGGCGAAGCCGCCGTTTCGCACATCGTTTCGCTTTATGGGGAACTCGTCGCCGCACTTGAGTCCGAGGTAGACGAAATCTCCGAGCGTTTCGTCGAAGTGGTAGCAGATGTAAGCAGGCGTTATCTCGTCGGTCGAGATGTCGTTGCGCAGCGGATACGAGTTAGGTATCTCGAGGTCTTCTCCCTCGATCTGTCGTCTTACAAGGGCCGGGTCTTCCGTCAGAAAGAGTATGCGCCCCTTTAGCTGTACTTTTTGGGGTCGTTTATTGACGGGCCGGCGGAGCAAGCTTTCGATCATCTAGTGCACCTCTAATAATTATGGTTGTTATGTATTTTAACCCGACTGACGCAGGTTTGACAAAAAGGAAGCCAGAAGCCAGAAGTCAGAAGTCAGAATCTCTCGCGGAATCTCCCGGCCGTCAGCCTTGCTCCATGAAATTCGATAACTCCGTCTTCTGGATTCTGGCTTCTGGCTTCTGACTTCTAATCTCACACTTCGCCGATGACTATCTTGGCGATGGTCTGAAGCTGCATGTTCGAGGTGCCTTCGTATATCTTGCCGATCTTCGCGTCGCGGTAATACTTCTCCGCCGGGTAATCTTTCGTATAACCGTAGCCGCCGTAGAGCTCGACGACCTGGCTCGTGACGTGCTCGGCCACCTGCGAAGAGAAGAGCTTGGCCATAGCCGCGACCTTGACAAAGTCCTGCCCTGCGTCCTTCAGGCGCGCGGCGTTATAGACCATAAGCCGGGCGGCTTCCAGCTCGGTCGCAATCTGGGCTATCTGAAATTGAACGCCCTGAAACCTGGCTATCGGCTGGCTGAACTGCTGGCGCTCTTTCGTGTAGCTGATGCCGTATTCGAGCGCGCCCTGCGATAGCCCTACCATCTGCGCGCCTATTCCTATGCGGCCCTCGTTGAGCGTCTCGATGGCGATCTTATAGCCGCGCCCGACCTCGCCGAGCACGTTCTCTTTCTTCACGGCGCAATCTTCGAGTATAAGCTCGCAGGTCGAGCTTGCGCGGATGCCGAGCTTGTTCTCCTTCTTGCCGACGGTGAAGCCCGGAAAATCCTTCTCTACTAGAAAGGCGGTTATTCCGCGATACCCCTTTTCCGGGTTGATATTGGCGAAGACTATAAACAGCCCGGCCTCGGCGCCGTTCGTTATCCAGAGCTTGCGCCCGTTGATCACGTAATGATCGCCCTTATCTTCGGCGCGCGTCGCGAGCGCAAAAGCATCGCTTCCCGACCCTGCCTCCGAAAGCGCGTAGGCGCCGACGGTGTCGGTCGCAAGGCGCGGGCAGTAGCGGCGTTTCTGCTCATCGCTGCCCCACAGCAGTATCGCGTTATTGACAAGCGTGTTCTGGACATCGACTATGACGCCTGCCGAAGGGTCGACGCGCGAAAGCTCTTCAACGGCGAGTATCGAGTTGAAGAAGCTGCCGCCCTGTCCGCCGTACTCTTCCGGAATGCCTATCCCCATAAGGCCGAGATCGAAGAACTGTTTTATAAGGTCGGCGGAGAACTTGCCGTGCTCATCCATTTCGGCTGCGAGCGGGCGTATTTGCTGTCCGGCAAACTCGCGCACGGATTGCTTGAAAAGCTGCTCTTCGTCGGTGAGCAGGGTGAGCGGTCGCGGAGCGCCTTCGGTTGATGTAGCAGCAGATTGTGACATTATATTTCCCCCCAGGCCAGAAGGCCGAATAAGTAGAGATACTATAGTGAAGCTCAAAATAACACGCCTGTTTGACGGGCCGCAAGCTGGCGTAATAAGGTAGCTTTAGAGAACCTGGCGGTTACGGGCGTCGTAGTAAAATTGGGCTTCAGTATTACAAGATCTTGGCGAAAAGAAATCGTATCTTGATCGGCGACGCCGGGTCAGCGGCGAATAAGCGATGGAGGATTTATGTATTGTCCACACTGCGGCGCAGAATCGGCTACCGGTCTGAAGTTTTGCAAGCGTTGCGGGGCGAGCCTTGCGCAGACGGGAAATCCGCCTGCGCCCGCGAACGTGCCGGTAAAGCTCACGGGGATGTTTTTGCTGGCGATCACTGCGGTCACGATAATCGGATTTATGATGGCGATCATCGCCCCCAGCGAGCTGGCGCACAAGTATTCCGACGGGCTTATAGGCATGATCGTCGTGCTTTCTATATTGATGGCTATCGGGATCGATCTGCTTCTCGTATGGTTGTTGCTCCATCTTATCAAGCTCTCCCACGGCGTAATGGAGGCCACGCAATCGAACGTTATCTCTCCTGCTGCGCATACCCCGGCGCAAGTGGCCGCTCCGCTTGCCGGAGTGTTGAGCGTCACCGAACATACGACCCGCAACTTCGAGCCTGTAAGCGACGCCGGATCGAACGCGGAGGAGGGCCGCGCCGGGCAGAGATCGACGAGGTGAGCACGAACGCGGAGGGGTTATGCACTGTCCTGTATGTGGAGCTGAATCGACGCAAGGGCTGAATTATTGCAAGCGGTGCGGGGCGAGCATAGTCGCGGTGAATCAGGCGACCGGGCCCGTCCTTGATATAGGAAAGCTCACGGGGATGTTCTGGGCCGTCGCCGTCTTCGGGCTTGGCGGGCTCAGTCTCTTCGTAGGTGGGCTGCTCGGAATGGTCGCCATGGGCGTCGATTCGGAGAAGCTGACTATACTGGCTGCATTTTCAATCCTGACGATTCTGGTAATATCGGTGCTGCTCATCATACAGTTGTCGCGCCTCGTCAGCACCGTGACCGGTTCGGCGGGGGCGGCTTCAATCGGCATGCAGCGCCCGATCGAGTCCGTCTCGCAGCCTCAGATCGACTCGCCGCCCCTCAGTATGCCGAGCGTGACCGAGCACACTACGAGAAGCTTTGATAAGGCTTCACACAAGGATCAGCGCGCATCCAGGTGAAGCTATGACAAAAGACGTCTTCCATTTTCCGTTTTAGATTTATCACTCTCATTTTTCGGTTGCCGGGCGCGGAGGTCAATAAATGAATGTCATAGAGATTAAGAACGTGACAAAGCGGTTCGATGAGTTCGTAGCGGTAAGAGATCTATCCTTCGAGGTGCGTAAGGGTTCTATATTCGGGCTTCTGGGGCCGAACGGCGCGGGCAAGACCACAACCATACGAATGATCGTCAACATATTCGCCCCCGATAACGGCAGCGTGCTCGTGCTGGGCGATCACGTCTCGCCCGAAACACAGCACAGGATCGGATACCTCCCCGAAGAGCGCGGCCTCTATAAGAAGATGAAAGTGGGCGAGCAGCTCGTCTTTTTCGCCAGCCTCAAAGGCGTCGGTTCTTCCGAGGCGGCGCGTCGCGTGGATGAGTGGCTCGAACGACTTGAGCTTTTCGACTGGAAGAACAAGAAGAGCGACGAGCTGTCGAAAGGCATGCAGCAGAAAGTTCAGTTCATCGCCGCCGTCCTCCACAACCCGGACCTTTTGATCCTCGACGAGCCGTTTTCGGGGCTCGACCCCGTGAGCGTCAACCTGCTCAAGAATGTCATCCTCGACCTCAAGGGCAACGGCAAGACCATAATCTTTTCCACCCATCAGATGGAGCAGGTCGAGCAGATGTGCGACGACATCTGCCTGATCAATCAGGCGACGAAGGTGCTGGGCGGGAGCCTGCGCGACGTCAAGCGCCGGTACGGCAAAAACACGGTGATCCTCGATTACGAGGGGCCGGATTCGTTTCTGGGCGATGATCTGGTCAAAAAATGCAACCAGTTCGCTAACTATGTGGAGGCTGTCCTTCAGGATGAGGCCGACTCGCAGGAGCTGCTACGTCGCGCCCTCGCCGCCGGAGCGCGCGTCAACCGCTTCGAGCTTGTCGAGCCCTCGCTGAATGAGATCTTCATTGAATGCGTTACCCAGACAAAAACAGCGGCGCGTCCTGCGCCCGCGCTGTAGGGGGTGATCAAAGATGAATAAGATAGCTGTCATTATCAAGCGCGAGTACTTGACGCGCGTTCGCACGAAAGGGTTTATCATCGGCACGATAGCCAGCCCGCTTCTGTTGCTGGCCATCGCGCTGCTGCCGGTCTTTCTTGCTACACGCGGCGGCGGAGAGCGCTCGGTAACGGTGCTGGACCAGAGCGGCGACCCCGGTCTGTTTCAGGCCATCGGCTCCAATCTGAAGTCGCAGGCTGAAGAGGCGGGACAGAGCCAATCGGGCAGGCCGCGAGTCGTCGGGCCGCAAATCCTTCTTTCGCAGGAGGTGGTGGGACCGGATAAAGAGATTGACGATGTACGGCGCCAATATAACAGCGAGGTCGAGAAGAATACTAATAAGGCGTATGTGGTGTTGCGTCCGGGTGTGCTCAGCGGGGTGAAGCCTGAGTATTACGCCAGGAACCTGAGCGATAGCGCCATACGCCGCATCGAGCGGTCTATCAGCCAGGCAATAGCTCAGCGCCGGCTGGAGATGGCGGGCCTCGACTCGAAAATGGCGAACGAATACATAAAGCCGGTCGAGATGATAACCTTCAGGCTGAGCGGGGAGGGCGAATCGCAGGAGGGTGGGTTCCAGGTATTCCAGGTCGCCTTCGTCATGCTCTTCTTTATTTATGTGACCGTACTCGCCTATGGAATCGCGGTGATGCGCGGGGTCATTGAAGAGAAGCAATCCCGTATAGTCGAGATAATAGTCTCATCTGTTAAGCCTGCTCAGATGATGCTGGGGAAACTGGTAGGCATCGGACTGGTCGGATTGACTCAGTATCTTATATGGGTGCTCTCGACGCTTCTGCTTTCAGTACTGGGCGCGTCCGTCTTTGCAGCAGGGAGCTTCAACTTTCCGAATATACCCGTAAGCCTGCTGGCTTACTTCGTCATATACTTTGTGCTCGGCTATTTCCTTTTTGCGACGATATACGTTGTAGTAGGGGCGATGGTAACAAGCGAAGAGGAGGCGCAAAACGTTCAGTTCCCGATAATCATGCTGCTCGCCGCGCCTATGATACTTTTCGGCATCGTGTTGAACAATCCGAGCAGCCCGACGGCGGTAGCGTTATCGCTCGTGCCTTTCTTCACGCCGACTTTGATGTTGATCCGCATCGTGGTCGCAACGCCGCCGTTATGGCAGATCCTTTTATCGATGCTCATCATGGTGGTTACGATCCTCGCAGCCGTGTGGGTAGCGGCCAGGATTTATCGCGTCGGGATACTCATGTACGGCAAACGTCCGAACATCGCCGAGCTGGGCCGCTGGCTGCGCTACACTTGAGGCTGTCAAGAAGCGAGGTACCCTCTCGAATGTCGCGCGGCTGATCCGAATCATCAAGCGATGCCCCGATCGAGTATCAGGCCCGCTTGCGCAGTGTCGGCATAAATGTGGAGCCCCTAAGCCCCTCGCTCTCCTGTGAGCATATATCACAATCGAGCAAAGACGGTCTCTTGCAACTCCTGATACGCGGGGGTACGGCGC
>DASTET010000021.1:0-6744 GCA_035709445.1 Blastocatellia bacterium
GCAAGGTGACGTTACATCCGCATGTAACGTCGGTTTTACTGGGCTTATTTGATGTGTTTCTCATTGAGCCCTGTACCAATCTTATAGGTTTCGATTTAGCTGTTCGACAGTGGCGGAGCAGGCTTTTGTTTTCGCCGGATATGACTCAGGTAAATATGTGCTTGAACCCGCGACGTTTTTCTGCAATCATACGACAGTCTGCCCCCAAGCGACGGCACAACAACCGATCAGCGACTAGCCGGCAGTCCTGTAAGACCGATTAGTCTAGGGACTTTCTCCTCACCTATCCAAGGAGCTTCTATGCCCATCGCTAAATCTATATCGGGTACTCTCCTACTGCTCTTCATTGTTGCAGGGACAATGAATGGCGATCATCCTCGCGCCGACGACTCCGCCTGGCGCTCAAAAGTCAGCCGCGATCTCAGAGAAAGGATCGAGGCGGGCGACGCCTCGACCGTTTCGGTTATTGTCCAACCCGCGGGGCTTTCCTCAGACCTGGACGCCGCGCTTACAGGTGACGGCGGCAAGAATCTGAGGAGACTCGAAAAGATATCCTTCCGGGTCTTGCAGTTACCGCTTCCAGCAGTGTCGCGCATGGCTGCCCGCGCGGACGTGCTTTATATCTCCCACAACCGCGAGGCGATTCAACTCAGCCACGTAACCGAAACAACCGGCGCGGACCTTGCGCGGGCTGTGAACGGTACTAACGCCGTCGGGTTCGACGGCACCGGCATCGGGATAGCCGTTCTGGATTCGGGCTTAGACACAACCCATACTGCTTTTCTGGACCGATCCAATAATCTGCGAGTCGTAGCGAGCGTGGATTTTACAGGCGAGGGCCGGACAGATGATCCTTATGGACACGGAACGGTCGTGGGTTCCATCGCGGCTGGAAACGGCAAGGTGTCACGCGCCGCGTATATGGGTTTAGCACCGAACGCAAACATCATCAACCTGAGGGTCCTCAACTCCGAAGGGAGGGGCACGGCTGCGGGCGTCCTACAGGCGATGGATTGGGTGCTCGCCAACCGCGCGGCCTACAACATTCGCGTGGCGAACCTTTCTTTAGGGCTTCCCGCCATAGACTCATATAGATACGACCCCATCTGCCGCGCCGTACGCCGCCTTGTAGATGCCGGCATAGTCTGCGTGGCGGCGGCGGGCAACAACGGCAAGGACGAAAGCGGCGGCAAACTATACGGGCAGATACACAGCCCCGGAACAGAACCCTCGGCGCTCACCGTGGGCGCGACAAACACATTCGGCACGAACGCGAGAAATGATGACGAGGTCGCCAGCTATTCGTCCAGAGGCCCTACGCGCAGCCACTGGACAGATGCTGGTGGCCTCACCCATTACGATAACATCATAAAGCCCGACATCTGCGCACCCGGCAACAAGGTCATCTTCGCCCAGAGCCGTAATAACGCGCTCGTGTCGCAGAACCCGTCCTTGAATGCGGACGTGAGTCCGGTCGATGGAAGAAACATGATGTTTCTAAGCGGGACATCGATGGCCACGCCCGTCGCCGCTGGGGCCGTCGCGCTGCTCTTACAGGCGAATCCTAATCTGACTCCTAATCTAGTCAAGGCGATACTCGAATACACCGCACAGCAGATACCCGGAGCGAACGTATTCGAGCAGGGCGCAGGCCAGATAAACATCGAGGGCGCGATAAGGCTCGCCACGCTCGTCCGGACCGATCTTACTAATTCGACGGCGCTCGGCGAGCCCATGCTCACGGGAGCTGCCCCGACACCGCAGACCACGATAGCCGGCTACACCTTCGCCTGGTCACAGGGAGTACTGGTCAGGTACACATACGCTCAGGGCATAAACCTCATCACTCAGTATCAGAGAATCTATAACCTGGGTGTGTTAATTGGCGACGGAGTGCTGATAGGCGATGGCACGTTTCAGTCGGACGGGCTCCTGCTGGGCGACGGGCTGTTGTTGGGGGACAGCTTGCTTACGAGCAGCGGACTTCTCTTAGGCGACGGCCTGCCATTCTTGTCGACGGGACTATTGCTGGGTGACGGACTGTTGCTTGGTGACGGAGTCCTCATAGGCGACGGATTGTTGCTTGGCGACGGGGTACTGATAGGCGATATGGTCGCAGTGTCGCTTTCGGCGATGAACGAAGGTGACCAGGCCGACATGGAGAGTGTGCCCGACGACGGGCAAGACTACACGGATTACTAAAAGCGGGCCGGGCGCGCTGGAACGCCCGGTCGCAAAACTTTTCCGGGAGGGCCGCTTGTGATGTCTGCCGGAACGATCACTGCTAAGGGGATAAGTTTCGAGAGAGCCTACCTTAGTTTTATAACCATACTCGGGGCCGCAGGGGCAATCTTTGCCGCCTATCGGCTGCACAACCTGAGACTCGACGCCGGTTTTTTCCTTCTCGCGTTCGTGGCGATAACGATTGCGGGCAAGGTGACGATAAAGATACCTAACTTCCGGTCTCACTTGTCGCCGTCAGACGCGTTCGTGTTTCTCGCAATGCTTTTGTACGGGGGCGAGGCAGCCATACTGCTGGCGGGGGCGGAAGCGATCTCGGCCAGCCTTAGCTTCTCCCGAAAGCCAGCCACAATCCTGTTCAACGGGGCGGTCGGAGTGATTTCGACCACAGCCTCGGTCTGGGCGCTGAGGTCAATTTTCGGCGTGATAACGTCGGTGCCTCCGGGGCCGTTTGACGGGGAGTTCTTATCGCTGCTCTCTCTGATGGCCCTGGTCCAGTTCGCGCTGAACTCGTGGTTGGTTGCGGTGGGCGCGGCGATAAAAGATGGCAAGTCGGTCTTTGCCGTCTGGATGGAGCACTACCCGTGGTGCAGCGTGTCATACTTTGCCAGCGCGGCCACGGCCGGCTTCGTGTCGAGAATGGTATTCGACACAGGCTGGTACGCGATGGCGCTCGCCTTTCCTATAGTGGCTATCGTTTACCTGTCATATCGGACCTATGGCCGTAACCTGGAGGCTAAGGCCGAGTACGAGAGGCTGCTGAAGCAGAGTGAAGAGGCGAACCGCCTCAAAGACGAATTCCTCTCTATGCTCTCGCACGAGCTCCGCACCCCGCTCACATCCATATTAGGGTGGTGCGACATCGTGAAGCTCAGGACGGGCGACCCGCAGATTGGCCGCGAGGCGATCGAAACCATCGCCCGGAATGGGCGGGCGCAACTGCAACTGATCAACGACCTGCTGGACATCAGCCGCATAACTTCCGGCAAGATGTTGCTTCAAATCGTTCAGGTCAACCTGGCCGAAGTCGCGGCCAAGACAGTGGAGGTCGTCCAACCGGCAGCGCGCGCAAAGCACATAGAAATGAGCGTAGAAAACCTCCTCGACTCGCCTTTGGTCGAAGGGGACGCAGACCGGCTCAGACAGGTCATCTGGAATCTGCTCTCGAATGCGGTCAAGTTCACGCCCGAAGGCGGGCGCATTCGGCTTTCAATTAGAAAAGAAGGCTCCCGTGTGAACCTCACTGTCGAAGACAACGGCCAGGGCATTAGCGCGGAGTTCCTGCCCTACGTTTTCGATAGGTTTCGCCAGGCTGATGGATCGATCAACCGTCGCCACAACGGCCTGGGTCTTGGCCTTTCAATTGCCAAGCATCTAATAGAAATGCACGGCGGGACGGTGAAGGCCGAATCTGAGGGCCCGGGTCTCGGGGCAAAGTTCTCGTTCTCCCTGCCGCTCTCGGCCATAAGATTTGAGGAGCCCTCGCTTCAGACTTCGGGCGAATACCGCGCGGGGGGAAGTCTGGCCGGAGTGAAGGTCATTGTGACCGATGACGAGTTGGACGCACGTAAGGTCATACGCTTGGTGCTGACCGACAGCGGCGCGGAAGTGTGCGAGTGCGCCAGCGCAGCCGAAACTCTCGACGCCCTGCGGTTCTTCAAGCCGCACGTTTTACTGAGCGATATAGGGATGCCGATGGAAGATGGGTACGAGCTGATCCGTAAGATCAGGCTAAAGGGAGAGAAGTTTCCAGCGGCGGCGCTCACCGCCTATGCCAGAGAAGAGGACCGCGAGCGAGCCCTTAATGCCGGCTTTCAGGCGCACGTTCCCAAGCCGATATCGGCGTCCGAGCTGGTGGAGACCGTGGGGAGACTCGCGGGCCTCCCATTCAGACAGATCAACTCAGGAGCGCAGCCGGAGTGTGAACAGCGCTCACGAAAAGACGGGCGCTGAAGTTCGCACCGACTCAGCGCGCTAGATGAACCGGGCCTTCTACCCGCGCCCGGTGGCACCCTTTCTCTGAAGCTCGAAGACGCGCTCTTTAATCTGCTTCAGCAGTATCTCCTTCTCCTCCCTCGAAGATGCCTTGCGGAACTGTTCGACCATAATATCCAGTTCGTCGGCTAGTTGCCTGGATATGTCCATTGATTCTTCCGGGGCTTTATCTTGCTCCCCAGGCTTAGCCGTTTCAGTTAGCCGCTCGATTGCCTCCAGCAATGCTTCCACTGGGATCGGCTTCTCAATGCAGAAGTCCGCACCGGCCGATTGTGAGTCTAACAGTACCGCCACGCCACACCCGCTGATCACAATTATCGGAATGGCTCTTGTAAACTCCTCTCCCTTCACTCGTTGAATCAGATGCAGGCCGCTGTTTCCGGGCATCATTATGTCAGTAATTATCAGGTCCGGCCTGCGCTGCTGCGCAACCTTCAGCGCCTGGTCTGCGTCGGGCGAGGTCTCCACGTCGTACCCCTTAAGCCGTAGAAGTTTGGCAAGCATGTACAGCGTGTCGAAATCGTCCTCTACCACCAGAATATTCTTCGCCATTACTCGCCTCCCTATGATGACCGGCTATTCGGTTGGGAGTCCCGCTTCTGGTCAGAGATCGTTGTCAGGTCAAGCCTATTCTGGGCTGATTCGTGCTGCTCCCCCGCACATACGAGAACCGGCTGGGGTGAGAGTATTATAGAGCAGTTAGGCACTTGAAGAAAACGCGGGCGGGCACAAAGCAGCACCAGGTGAGCAGCAGGCAACCCTCACAGGAAAGGTCTGGTTACGAGCTACGTCGCTCCGATAGCGAGCTCGTGACTACGGCTTGAAATTGAAGGTGATAAAGTTGACGGACGGAATCGGTTTACCGCTCAGCGTGCACGGTTTGAATCTCCATCCTTTCGCTGCCGATACTGCTGCATCTCTTAAAAGCGGGGGGCCGGAAACGGCGCGCGCCGATACTACATGGCCTGTCTCGCTAATACTCACTTCCACCGTCACCGTCCCCGACTGACGCGAGGATTTGGCGAGAGGCGGGTAGACTGGATTTACCTTCCTTATAGCCACGGCCTTTATTACACCGCCGGATTTATTGATGGGCGTTGGAGGGGGAGGGCTCGACACTCCCTCAGTATCACCAAGCACGCCAGCGGGTATGCCCTCTGGTGTTCTACCGCCTCTTTCGATGCTTTCCTGCTTATTGGGAATAGGCATGATAAAAGGCGGTGCTGGCGATGACCTTCTGCTCGTCGTAGAGGGCACATTCACTATTGAAGGAGCGACCGGCCGTCCCTTTGCACTCATCCTGCGAACTTCTCTTTCCCCCTCAGGCGGCGCATCCGGCTGAATTATCGGCGAGACTATTGCAGGCTCCTTGGCCACGTCACTCTGCGGCGACAGATCAAGGGTGTTAATTATGGGCGGCGGCATGACGACTGATGGGCTAGCCAGCGCCAGTGCTTCATATTGTCTGTCGAGGCGCGCATCATACATCAGTACACCTTTCGTCAAGGATCCGGCCAGTCCCGCCAGGCACGCGGCGATTATTGCCGCCGCATATAGTCGGGGTCTGCGCTTCTTGTTCGTCCTTGAAGGATTAACGGGCTCTGCGCCCAGTATGCTCAGGCTGGTACTGGCAGACCCGTTGCTCGACCTGCTCGGCGCAGTACTGATTATTGGATTCTTGCCGCCGTCAGGGGTGGGAACAAGCACTATATCAACGTCCTTAGATTGCAGCTCCAGATTGATCCTATCCTCTACGGGTTCGGCTGCCGTCTGAACATCAAGCGGTCCCTCTGCAGAATCCATGGTATACGTGCTTAGCAGTCGCATCCTGACCATATACTCTTTTGCGGATGTCAGTTCGCCTCGCCAGGTGTATATGCGGGAGATTTCGAGGCATTCTTCTGCCGCCTTATCCACCTCGGCAGTTCTCAGATATATATCCTTTAATTTTATGTGAACGTCCACGTTTTCAGGCGCGTGTTTGAGCAGGTCCTTGAGCATCGCCACCGCCTGATCGACCTCGCCGTAACCGACGAGCCTTTCGGCCATTGAAATCTTTTGGACAATAAAAGTATCATCGGTTTTTAAAGTCTTTTGAGCGGGTGATCTGATGGCATTTGCCCCTTCGGGCGGAGGGGTCCCGGAGACGGAGCTTCCTGTCGTTTCCTGCGGATCAGACGAGCTTGATGACTCACCGGCCGCAGTCGAATTGGTATCGTCAGTTAGTAAAGCAATGGCCACCGCGGCTTTACGACTATCCGGATAGATGGCCAGGGCCGCCTTGTATGCCTTGAGCGCCTGCACCATATCGTTCTTGCGAAGGAAGTCGGCTCCGGCTGCGACGAACGTCTCGTGTGCTCTTCTAATCATACCTTCGCGCGAGTAAATCTCGCCCAATTCCATCAGGACAGAGGTATCTGACGGATCGATTTCAAGCCTTTTCTGCAATAAGTGAGCAGCCTTCAGCCTATACCCCTCACTGAGGAAATCGTGTGCGGTTCGCGAAAG
>DASTET010000022.1:0-2004 GCA_035709445.1 Blastocatellia bacterium
AACCAGAGGCTCTTTGTGAAGGACGGGACGATTGTCTACGCCCTGGTACTGCCAGGCGGCCACATACGAGAAGTTCTCGTCGTCGCGCAACGCCTCGCCGTCTTCGGTCTGGTACTCTTCGCGGAAATGGCCCCCGCAGGACTCTTCTCTGAGGAGCGCGTCGTAGCACATAAGCTCGGCGAACTCCATATAATCGGCCACACGGCCCGCGCGTTCGAGCGCCCAGTTCAGCTCTTCGTCGCCACCGCTCACCTTCACGTTCTGCCAGAACTCTTCGCGAATTTCGGGTATCTTTTCGAGCGCCTCTTTCAGCCCCGCCGCGTTTCGCGCCATCCCGCATTTTTCCCATAAGAGCTTGCCAAGCTCGCGATGAAAATCCGTAACCGTCCGCTTTCCGTTTATCGAAAGCAGCTTCTTTGTGCGGGCGGCCACTTCGGCTTCAGCCTCCTTGAACGCGGGGTTGTCGAGCGAAGGCTTGACGGGTTTCGCTCCGGCGAAATAATCGCCTATCGTGTAGGGCAGGATGAAATACCCGTCGGCCAGCCCCTGCATCAGCGCGCTCGCGCCGAGCCGGTTTGCGCCGTGATCGGAGAAGTTCGCCTCCCCTATCACATACAGGCCGGGTATGTTGCTCATGAGACCGTAATCGACCCACAGCCCGCCCATCGTGTAGTGGATCGCCGGGTATATGCGCATAGGCGTCACATATGCGTTCTCGCCCGTGATCCGCTCGTACATCTCGAACAGGTTGCCGTAGCGTTCGCGTATTCTCTCTTCGCCCAGTCGATTTATAGCATCGGAGAAATCCAGAAAGACGCCCCGCCCGCCGGGGCCGACGCCGCGCCCCTGGTCGCACACCTCCTTGGCCGCGCGCGAAGATATATCGCGAGGGGCGAGATTGCCGTAGCTAGGATACTTGCGCTCAAGGTAGTAATCGCGTTCGTCTTCCGGGATATCCTGCGGCGTTCGCGTATCGCCGGGCTTTTTCGGCACCCAGACTCGCCCGTCGTTTCTGAGCGACTCCGACATCAGCGTGAGCTTGGACTGGTGCTCGCCGCTCACGGGGATGCAGGTCGGGTGAATCTGAGTAAAGCAGGGGTTGGCGAAAAGCGCGCCCTTCTTATAAGCGCGATAGGTCGCCGTGACGTTGCTGCCCTGCGCGTTGGTCGAGAGGAAAAAGACGTTGCCGTAACCGCCAGTGGCAAGCACAACGGCGTCGCCGGCGTGCGAAGAGATCTCGCCTGTGACGAGGTTACGCACCACTATCCCCTTCGCATGCCCGTCGATGAGCACGAGTTCGAGCATCTCCGTGCGCGGGTACATCTTGACCGAGCCGAGCTCTATCTGCCGGCAGAGCGCCTGATAGGCGCCGAGCAGGAGCTGCTGGCCCGTCTGTCCCCGCGCGTAGAAGGTGCGCGACACCTGCGCCCCGCCGAAGGAGCGATTATCGAGCAGCCCGCCG
This sequence comes from Blastocatellia bacterium, assembly GCA_035709445.1. Taxonomy (GTDB): domain Bacteria; phylum Acidobacteriota; class Blastocatellia; order UBA7656; family UBA7656; genus DASTET01. The sequence continues at coordinate 1,463 of DASTET010000022.1, forward strand.
TACTCGCGAGCGAACGGGACTCCCTGTGCGACGCACTGATCGATTATGTTGACGCTGACTTCGGCAAGGCGGTAGACGTTCGCCTCGCGCGCGCGAAAGTCGCCGCCTTTGATCGTGTCATAAAAGAGGCGGTATATGCTGTCGCCGTCGTTCCGATAATTCTTGGCGGCGTTGATGCCGCCCTGAGCGGCGATAGAGTGCGCGCGTCGCGGGCTATCCTGGAAGCAAAAACACTTCACGTTGTAGCCCAGCTCTGCAAGCGTCGCAGCAGCCGATGCGCCCGCAAGCCCGCTCCCGACAACGATCACGTCAAACTTTCGCTTGTTGGCCGGGTTGACCAGCTTCACATCGTTTTTATACCTGGTCCATTTCTCGGTGACCGGCCCGGAAGGTATCTTCGCATCATGTATCATATTCATTCCTATAAGTCTGGCGAGTCTGGCGAGTCGCGAGTCTAGCGAGTCGCTTTAAAGACAAACATCGCTTTAATCAGATGTTGCATTGTAGTCAGCATCGTCAGGAGCGGGACGCGCTAGACTCGC
>DASTET010000023.1:0-6904 GCA_035709445.1 Blastocatellia bacterium
ACCCCGAACGGAACAGGCAATCCGGTCTTCACACTCAAGCAGGAAGGCGAACAGGTAACCGGCACTTATAAAGGTCAGCTCGGAGAAGGCCCTATTAACGGAACGCTGAAAGGCAGCGACGTGAAGCTGGTTGTGAAGCTCAACTTCCAGGGCCAGGACCTTGAGATTACATACACGGGCAAGGTCGAAGGCCCCGCCAGCATGATGGGGAAGGTCCAGTTAGGCGGTCTCGGCGAAGGCACCTGGTCGGCGAAGAAGCAATAAGTCACTAAGGGTTCCATCCCCGTTTGTCATTTTCCGAATAGCGCCGCCCGATAAATGGCAAATGGCAAATGGACCGTCCTCGACACTTGTTAGAAGTCGGCCTTATTCGTATCTGAGCGCGACCATCGGGTCTACTCTCATTGCTCGTTTCGCCGGAAGGTAGCAGGCAAGCAGGGCTACGGCGACTAGCATTAACACCACAAGCCCGAAGGTCGCCGGGTCGGTCGCGCTCACCCCGAACAGCAGGCTCGTCATCAACCGGGTCAAGGCGAATGCGGCGAGCGATCCGATCGCGATGCCGAGCAGCGCCCAGCTCATCCCCTTCTTCATCACCTGTCCCAGGATGTTACAAGGCTGCGCCCCAAGCGCCAGCCTGATGCCTATCTCCGGCGTCTGTTGCGCCACGAAATATGAAAGCACTCCGTATATGCCAAGCGATGACAGAAGCAACGCCAGCCCGGCAAACGACGATACGAGGATCATCCCCAGACTGCGCGGCGCGGCCTCCTCGCTCAACACTTCTTCCATCGTTGCGATGTTCGAGACCGGCTGGTCCGGGTCGACCGCGCGAATCTCCTCGCGGACCTCAGCGACGAGATCCAGGGGGTCGCCCGCCGAGCGTATAACCAGATCGCGCGGCGTGTAAAACCGATGCGTCGTGATCTGCTTATAGGGCAGGTACATCTCGGCCTTCACTGCCACATCCATGCCCATCTGCCGAACGTCGTCGACTATGCCGGCAATCGTCATCCAGGACGAGTCCGGGCCTCCGAACTTGATTCGCTTTCCGAGCGGGTCTTCGGCGGGCCAGAACTGGCGGGCCATCGTCTCGTTGATGATGACGACAGGAATAGATTGTTTATCGTCCCGCTCGTCGAAGTAACGCCCCTGTCGCAGACGTATGCCCATCGTCCGAAAGTAGTCCGGGCTTATCTGCCGGTGAATCGCGTTCGTAAAGACGCCCGGTTCCGGCTGGCGGCCCTCTATCGTGAAGCCGTTCGCCCCGCCCTTCCACTCCAAAGGCACCGACGTCGTATATGCAAGAGAGACCACACCGGGGAGCGCGCCGACTCGTTCGAGCACCTGATCATAAAAGGCCACACGTTTCGGGTGCTCGGCATACTTATTTGTGGGGAGCACGGTCCTCATCGTCAGCAGTTGTTCAGGCTGAAAGCCCGAATACTGATCGTGTAGATGAAAAACGGTCCGGATCAACAGCCCCGCCCCGACAAGCAGCACCAGCGCAAGCGCGACCTCTGCAACCACAAACGCGCCGCGCAGCCGGTTGCCCGCCGCGCCAGCCCCTGCGCGCCCGCCACCCTCTTTCAAAGCCTGGTTCAGATCGATCTTCGATGCCTGCATTGCAGGGGCAAGCCCGAAGACCATCCCCGTGATCAACGAGACGACGAGCGTGAAGCCTAGCACCGGCAGGTCTATCTCAAGTTTCGCCGTCAGCAGCATTCCTTCGGGTATCAACTGCTTCAGCAACGTGAAGCTCCAGAGGCTAAACAGCAACCCGGCTGCTCCGCCCGCGCCCGCAAGCAGTACGCTTTCGGTGAGAAGCTGCCGCACCACGCGCGCGCGATTTGCGCCCAGCGCAGTCCTGACGGCCATCTCCCTGCGGCGAGCGGACGCGCGCGACAGCAGGAGACTTGCGATGTTTGCGCAAGCGATAAGCAAGACGAATCCGACCGCCACCAGCAGCATCACGAGCGGGCGGCGGACCCTTCCGGCCAGAAGCTCGTGCAGCGGCACGACATCTGAGCGCAAGAATTCGGCCTCGTCCGGGTGATCGCGCGCGATGCGCTCGGTTATCGTCCCGATATCCGCCTTCGCCTGCTCGACAGTCACTCCGCCCTTCATTCGCCCCACTACTATCAGGTAATGGCTGTCGCGCTCGGCAAGCTCTTCCCGGCTGAATGCGGCAGGCACCCAGAGGCCTATATAGCTTTGCAGAAACTGAAAGCTCGCCGGCATGACGCCTACTACGGTGTGCTGCCGTCCGTTGAGCGTGATGTCGCGCCCTATGATGGAGTGGTCGCCGCCGTAACGCCGCTGCCACAGTGCGTGGCTGAGAATGGCAACTTTGCTTGCGCCCGGACTGTCTTCTTCAGGCAGGAAGATTCTACCCAGCGCGGGCTGAACGCCGAGCAGCGGAAATAGGTTTGACGTCACGCCATATGCGGAGACCCTCTCCGGCTCTCCGTCGCTGGTCAGGGCGAGACTCTGCCAGCTCAACGCGGCCAGGTCTTCAAAGACCGACTGCTGAGCTTTCCAGTCGACGTAGTTGGCCGGGGCCGCTTCCCCGCGCGGGAAGCCTATAACCGATGCGTCTTCCCACACCGTCACAAGCTGCTCAGACTCGGGGAACGGAATCGGGCGCAAGAGCACCGCATTCACAAGGCTGAAGATCGCCGTGTTTGCGCCGATGCCGAGCGCCAGCGTGATGACAGCAATCAAAGTGAAGCCAGGCTGCTTAACAAGCAAACGCACCCCATAACGCAGATCTTGCCAGAGCGTGTTCATGACGGCCCCCTCTGTTGATATAGAAGATCAGTCCTGCTTTGCTTCGCGCAGCTTCTTGAGAGCTTCGATCCCGCCAGTGTTCTTCGGATTCAGCTCGATCGACCGCTCGTAGTTTTTTATCGCCAGCTCTCTGTCTCCATTTACCGCATACGCCTCGCCGAGACTGTCATACACGTTGAAGGAATCGGGATAGTCCTCGACGTTCAGCTTGAAGACCTCGATAGCATCCTTCACGCGCTTCAAAGGATAAAGCAACTGGTATCCGAGCCCGTTCATCGGCCCCTCGCCGATCAGCTCTTCCGAAGCGCGACCCTTGCGCCACTCGCGATACTCTTTGAGCGCGGTCTCCGCGCCTTTGGCCAGAATCTCTTTTAGCAGCCTGCGGCGGGGCGAATTATAGGTCTCGTAATTGATCCAGGCGAGCGCGGGATGATTGCCGCCTATCGCCTCTTCGACTATCTCGCGCGCGATAGATAGGCCGCCTGCGCTGTTGGAGAAAAAGACGACCCCCATCTTTTGAACGGGATAAGCGACTATATACGCCTTGCTGTCGCCGTTGTCGCCCCAGTGCCAGAATGAGAGCCCGTCGCTGGTCGTCTGCAACCCCCAGCCGAGACCCCAGGCGACATCGGGCACAATCTTCGCCTCCGGATTATTGATAGAGCTCGCGCCGCTCGACCTCACATTCGCCTGCGGGGTAAGCATTAGCTTCAATGTTTCTCTCTTCAGCCCCATGCCTTTGAGGACCGCTGAAACGAAGCGGCCATAATCGTTCGCCGTCGTGTGCAGGCTTGCGGCGGCGTTGACCAATCCCGGGTCCATCCGGTTCAGATCGATCGGCTGGCCGATAGAGTTATGTCGAAATGTCTTCTGCGTGTCGTAGCTCTCCTGCCAGGCGTAGCTGCTGCTCGTCATCGCGAGCGGCTCGAAGACAGTCCTCTTCATAAAGTCGTTAAACTTCTCCCCGGTTACGTGCTCGATGACCTTCGACAGGTAGACAAACCCCTCGCCTGAGTAGCTGAACCGCTCGCCGGGTGTGAAATGAATCTTGAGCGCCCCGCCGCGAGGTCTCCAGTTCGGGAACCCCGGCGTGTGGCTCAGCACGTGACGCGCGGTTATCTGTTTGAGGCGAGGGTCGTCGCCGACTTCGTAATTGCCGGGAAGGTACTGGCTGAGCGGCTTATCTAAATTAAACTTGCCCGCGTCGACGAGTTTCAGCACAGCGTAGGCGAAGACCGGCTTGCTAAGGCTTGCAGCTTCAAAGACGGTGCTGTCGGTGACCGGCTCTCCGGTCTTCGCGTTCCTCACGCCGAAGCCATGGCGCCAGACCATCTCGCCATCACGCAGCAGCGCCACGGACATCCCCGGCACGTCGGCTTCTTTCATCAATTGCGGAACCCGCTTTTCGAGCCGCGCGATGATCTGCTCTGTCTTTACCTTTGAAGTCAGGGGCCCTGAGGATTCCGGGCCCTGGGCCGGCGAACTCACAGGCCATGCCGCCAGGACGACGGCCAGCAATGCAGTCAGAGAACTCTTCATTCGTCACCTCCAAAGCGCTTGCCTCTCACAGCCTTGTTTGTGCCGTTCGGATCGCGAATGTTGCAATCCGGCTTCTGACAAATCTTATGCCAGCACATGCGAGCAGACTAATTCTTGCAGGAGGAAGCCTTATCAGGAGAGAGAAATTCTAAGCCGGTCCCTTCGATGTCCGGTTTCGGGTGATTGATTCCCAACTTTGAAATGCTCTCGTAGTGCTAAAAAAAGTGTTGCCGGGGCGAATGTCAGGATTTACCTCAGAGGACGCAGAGGGTCCGCAGAGGATCAATGAATAATCCTCTGCGGACAGCGCTCAGCCTGCGGCCTTCAACGCATTTTGCCGAGGATCGCGCCGCAGACTACGCCGACAAGGCCCGCCGCCAGGGCGATCCGATTCGGGTGGGTCGTCGCCCACGCTTGCAGGCTCTTTTCCGAAGCCCGATCGCCAAACTCGCCGTGCGCGCCGTGATCTCCGGGGACAGGCTCCCAGAGGTTGTGCCTGCGGTTCGGCTCGACCGGCTCGTCCTGTTGCTGCGACTCATACCCTGTCCGGGCGAGGTAGTGGTCTCCGATTCCCGGCGCGATCTTATTGCCGAGCACTACGACCGACGTAGTGATCCCCACGTTCAATTCGCGGCGGTAATTATGCGCGGCCCATACTATCGCGCGAGCCGCCACTTCGGGCTGATAGATTGGAGGGACAGGTTGCGGCTTGCCCGGCAGCCGAGTCTTTACCCATCCGAACTGCGGCGTGTTGAGCGCGGGCAACTGCACCATCGTCAGCTTGATGTTGCTGCCGTCATGAAGAAGCTCGCATCTGAGCGATTCTGTAAACCCCTGTATGGCATGCTTGGCCCCGCAATATGCCGATTGCAGGGGTATGCCGCGATAGGCGAGGGCCGACCCGACCTGCACTATCGTTCCACGGTCGCGATCAAGCATGCGCCGGAGCGCTGCAAGCGTCCCATAGACGGTGCCAAGATAAGTCACATCCGTCACGCGCTTGAACTCGTCGGCGGTCATCTCTTTCACGGGTGAGAAGACCGACACCATCGCGTTATTGATCCAGATGTCGATGGGCCCAAGCTCTCGCTCGACCCTCTCCGCAGCCGCTTCGACCTGCTCAGGGTCGGCAACATCCGCAGGCAAAACGATGGCCTCCCCGCCGAGGGATTCTATCTCGGCGCGCGCCGCCTCAAGCCCGTCGCGACCGCGAGCGAGCAAGCCTACCTTCGCCTTCTGCTTCCCAAACTCTCTTGCGACCGCGCGCCCGACCCCGGCAGACGCTCCCGTGATTACGACGACTTCAGCTCTGTTTGATCTATCCATGTTTTGACGCCTCTTCATTTTTCGATTCAACAGAGCAATGCCTGTTCCGCAACTATGCAGAAGATTTAGCAAAGTTTCTGAGTCAGGAATGCTCTTAAAAGAGACGTTTTGACTGAGATCAATACGCCAGAGAGCCGAGCAGATCAATCGCCTTCTGTCTCATTGATCGAGGGCGAGAGACGGCGGTCCGCTACTTCGATGTACTCTTCTTCGTCCGCGTGAGCATGTCGAGTCGCCTTCTCGCCGCTCGCATCGGCCTTCCCCGAATCGGTCGCCGTAGGGGCCTGTCTGAGCGCGGTCTCAAGCTCTGCGGCCTCAAGCCCGTTGCGCCTCCCCTTGCGACCGGCCTCCGCAGCGATCTCTCGCTCCATCACCCCGCTCGCAGGCTCGGCCCGCTGGCGGACGGCTATCGAATACTCTTCGTTTGCCTCCTCGATATCGCCTATCGAATAGAGCACCCTTCCGAGGTCCTGGTGCGCCTGCGGATAATAGCCGCCGCGCTGCTCTATCGCCTTGCGATAGGCTTTCACAGCCGATTCTGCGTCGCGGCTGCGGACGTATGCCGATCCCATCTGGTAGTAGGCTTCCGGGTATATCCCGCCCGATTGCTTTACCGCAGTCTGATATGCGTCGAGCGCCCCGGCCACATCTCCCTGCCTGGAAAGCAGTATTCCGATCTCGAAATAGGCCGCCGGGAACAGTCCGCCCTGCTGATCGATGGCCTTCTTCAGCTCGGCCATTGCCTCGCTGTAATAACCCGTCCTGACGAGCGCGCGTCCCAGATCGTAGTGGGCTCGCGGGAAGTGGCCGCCGCGCTGCTCTATGGCGGCGCGAAACTCGGTCATCGCCTGCGCGCTGTGGCCCTGATCGTAGAGCACGCAGCCGAGATCGTGATGCGCTTCCGGGTACGTGTTCGGAACCTTAGACGGGCGACGACCGGCGACCGCTTCAGCGCCTTCGAGACGCTCGCGCTGTGCTATCGCCGTCTCGAATTCCGCGCGGGCCTGATCGAGCGCGCCGCTCTCATAAAGCGCTCGACCGAGATTACGATGGGCCTCTGCGTCGAACCCTCGCCTGAGGTCGAGCGCCGCCCGGAACTCTTTTATCGCCGCTTCGAGCCGCCCTTGCCCGTAGAGTATCAACCCGAGATCGAGGTGCGCATCAGCCGCTGTATCTCCCTGAGATATCGCCGACATAATCGATTCGGCAGCCTCGTCGAGATTGCCGAGCCGGGCAAGCGCATTGCCGA
>DASTET010000024.1:0-2259 GCA_035709445.1 Blastocatellia bacterium
TTCTATAAGCTCGTCAAGCTCGCTGCGGAACCTTATCTGGTAGCCGATGGCGGAAGTCCCCCGCTCGTGCATGAGGACCGTCATGGCGACCATCCACCCCTGGTTGAGCCCGCCTACGAGGTTTTCGCGCGGCACGCGGACGCCGTCGAAAAATACTTCGCTGAACTCCGCCTCGCCCGTGATCTGGACCGTGGGGCGTATGGTTATCCCCGGGCTCTTCATATCGACGAGCAGGAAGCTTATCCCTTTATGCTTCGGCGCGTCGGGGTCGGTGCGCGCGAGCAGTATGCAGTAGTCCGAGTACTCGGCCCAGCTTGTCCACACCTTCTGGCCGGTGACGACGAAGTGGTCCTCTTCGACCACGGCCCGAGTCTGAAGCGAGGCCAGGTCCGAGCCCGCGCCCGGTTCGGAAAACCCCTGAGACCATATCTCTTCGGCGCTCAGAATCTTTGGCAGATAACGCTTCTTCTGCTCCTCGGTGCCGTGATGGATGATCGCCGGCCCGACAAGCTCTATGCCTATGCTCACATTCATCAGGTTCGGCGCTTTAGCGCGCGCCATCTCTTCGGTGAAGAGGAGCTGCTCGTTTATCGTGGCCCCGCGACCGCCATACTCTTTCGGCCAGGAGATGCCCGCCCATCCCGCGTCATAGAGCTTCCGCTGCCAGCCCTTTAAAAACGCCATCCACTCGTCGGCGTTTTCAGCGTCGGCGTTTGCGGTCTTCTCCCAGTCTCCCGGCAGGTTGGCCTCAAGCCAGGCCCTCACCTCGTCGCGAAACCGCTCCTCTTCCGGTGTGTAATTCAGGTGCATACCAATTGAATCCGTTCCAAGCTACGACCGACTAATCGGACATATTAACTATCAAAAAGGGGCGATCACTTTGCCGTCTGCCCGCCGTCGATGACGATCACGCTCCCGGTCATAAATTCGGACACGTCGGAAGCCATATAGACGACCAGCGGGCCTAGCTCTTCGGGCGTGCCTATGCGACCGAGCGGAACGTTACGTATAAAAGCCGGGCTCAGATCTGGGTTATCAAAGACGCGGCTTGTGCGCTCGGTGTAGATATAGCCGGGCGCGAGCGCGTTGACCGTGATGTTGTGCTCGGCCCATTCGAGCGCGAGCGCCCGCGTGAGCTGTATGATCGCGCCCTTGGCCGCGCAGTAGGCCGTCACGTTCTTTTCGCCGATCAGCCCGTACATAGACGACATGTTTATGACCCGGCCCTTGCGCTGTTTTATCATGTGCGGCCCTGCGGCCTTGCACATCCTGAATATCGAGTTGACGTTGAGATCGACTATCCTCAGCCACTGCTCTTCGGTCATTTCGATAATCGGTTTCATGTCCCCGCCGCCGGCGTTGTTGACCAGCACATCTATCCGCCCGAACTCATCGACGACGCGGTCGACTGCCGAGGCGACCGACTTGAAATCGTGAACGTCGCAGGGAAGGGCGAGGGCGCGACGGCCGCGCCCCCTTATCGCCTCGGCGGTCTCTTCTATAGCGCCCTCGCTGCGCGCGACCGCCGCAACATCAGACCCGGCTTCGGCGAGCGCGATTGCGATTGCCCGGCCAAGCCCGCGGCTTGCGCCCGTAACGATGGATACTTTGCCTTCAAGGCTGAACTTGCTGAACAGGTCTTTGCTCATGGTCATTAACAGGGAAGATGAAACCACAGATGAACACAGATAAACACGGATTCTCTCGCTCATCTATCCGTGTTCATCTGTGGTTCCTTTTCTCAAAACGTTCAACGGTCGACCGAGCCGCGTTCGTCGATGACCGTCGGCCCGTCTTCCCAATCAGCGAGCACCTCTACTTCGTTCGGCTCGAAGAGCAGTCTGAGGCCGAGCTTCTTCTTTATAACTTCAGGATCGGCCACATTCGGGTCTCCCTGGACTTTGACCTTCACATAATCGGTCGTGCTCGATGGCCGCGAGATGAAGACGCGATACTTCAGAGGATGTACGCCCTGTATCCCCGCGAGGCAAAGCACGATGACCGAAGGGTAGAACTTCAACCCCTTGACGCGGTACATCTCGCCCGTCCGGCCAAAGACGCCCCTGGGCAATCCAAGCTCCGGCCCCTTCTCGCCGTCTATGTAATCGAGCACCGTCAGGTCGCCCGTCCTAAACCGCATGAACGGCATGGCCCGGCGGTTTACATGCGTGAGAACAAGCTCGCCCCGCTCGCCGTAGGGCAGCATCTCGCCTGTCTCGGGGTCTATGATCTCGGCATAGACTTCATCTTCGAGGATTC
>DASTET010000025.1:0-2923 GCA_035709445.1 Blastocatellia bacterium
AGCGGCACCTGAAATATCATCCCGGACCGTCCGATAGTCCCTAAAACGAGCAGCCCGAACAGGCAACTTCCTATCGCGATTGCTTCAGACCGCACCCCATCCTTCAAAAGGTATGCGAACGCGAGCCCAAAACTCACCAGACACACGCCGTATCCTACTGTCGCTATCGAAACATGGATCGGTCGCCAATAGCTGTCGAGGATCGGCGGTAGCGTCCTTATATCATTGCCCAGAAACATCGCAAGCACGAGTATCACTACCGCGATAGGCATAGAGAGCGCGCCAACAAACTGGTATTTGGGATTCCGCATTATGACGAGCGTCGTCAGCGCCGCTCCCGCTACAAATCCGAGCGTGAGCGGGTATAGATTGTCCAGCGGAAAATATCGCCAGATGCCATTGATCCCTTCCTTCCAACCTTCCGCTTCTCCGGCCTCTATCCACCTCATCATCCACCCGCCGAGATTGAAGCTATACCCCATAGAGACCGTTATGAGACCCAATCTCGCCAGAAGGTTCTCCTTTACAAACAGGTTAGTGACAAGAAGGACCGCAGCGCTCATATAGCTGATCAACGCCAGCATCGTCAGCGCTCCTTCGTAGAGAAAACCTTTCGGGCCTATATAAAGCCGCGCTATGTTGAAGACCGCAGCAAGAACAATCGGCAAGACGACCGGCCAGAAACTTTTTATCTTTTCAGGCAGGCTCAGCTCAAGCTCAGCTACGCCTATCTCACTCTGCTTGATCGCTCTACTCATTATCGATCCCTCCCTCCGATGACCGCTTCTACAAGCGAGTTGAATCGCCCCTCAAATGCGGGACGGTTCCGGTTTGTATTACCGCCAAAAAAGATTCTCGACCCGGTCGCCGACGGCTCTATCACCGCCCAGACCCTCTGATGCGAAAAGAAGAAGACAAGACACAGCGCGATACACAGAACCGTGAATCCTATATAAACGGGCAGCCGCCCCGGATCATACTGTACGGCGAGAGTGTGCGCGGTAGCTACCTTCTCATAATCCCTCAGGATCACTTTATTCCCGGCTACAAGGAGCATGTTCTCACCTGTCTCCTTGTCTATTGCCGCATCCGGTTTCGCGAGCAGCTCTTCACCAAGCTTCGGGTTGAACCCAAATGCGGTCCTTCTCTTCCCGTCCGCGCCTGTCACCTCAAGCTGCGCCACAGGGTTGTTGTACTCTGCCGCTACCGTTCTTGGCCCCGCTTCTGTGATCTTGAAATCAGGATAGAAACCTACATAAGAGACTACACCTATCCCCGGCACATCAACCGAGCCGTCGCGCGGTATCGTAACCCTTTGCCCTTGCCCGCCGCTCGCAGGCTGGAACTCGATCGTTATCGTCCGCGCATTCCCGATCGGTGTAAACTGCGACTGGAAGAACCTGTACCCCTTATAGTCGAACGGGTTGTTCAGGTGGACCAGCGCATCGACCTCCTGCCCCTGGTCCCTGACCTTTATATAGCTCAGCCAGTCTATAGTATTGTTGGCGTCCAGAAAGCCTTCAGGTCTTATAAGCTTCTGCTGGAGGTCGGTGCACTCCACCTCGAACGGAAGCAGCGCCTGACCCTGCTTCTGCCCATCGACCGCCATTTCGAATGTGCTGAATGCATTCGAAACCCGGCCCGGCCTTATCTCCATCATTCCGCCGACTCCGTACCGGCTCGTCAAAAATCCACCAATAAATATCGTGAGCAGCCCGATATGCACCACATAGGCCCCGAGCCGGTTCCAGACATTGCGCTGGGCGAAAACCGTTATGCGGTTGTTCTCCTGTGACACACGACTTCGAAAGCCGCGCTTACGCCATGACTCCTGCACTCTCCCGGCCAGATCATCCGGCGACGACTGATATTCAGCCTCTCGATTGAACATCTGCGCGCGGATGAAATTCGGAGACGCCTTGAGCCGGGGCTTGACGATATATTGCCAGGCCGTCGGAAAGCGATCTATCGACGCCAGTATTATGTTAAGCCCCGTGATGGCCAGCAGCAGGTTGAAATACCACGAATGGTAAATCTGAAAGAAATCGAGCTTGCCATAAATCAGCCGCTGCGCGGGGGTCAGACTCTGATAGTATTCCTGAAATCCCTCCACCTCCACCTGCATTATGAGCATTCCGATCACGCAGCATACAAGCAGGATCGAAAGCATCGTAACGCCGAACCGAACCGAGCTTAAAAGACCCAGAACCTTATCCAGGACCGAATCGCTCTTTTTAGAGACTGCCTTTACCTGCGGCTCAGCCTTTGCTGAAGCCTGCGCTTCTACTGATAGACCTGGTTCACTTGTTGACATAAACCTACCTGATAAGGGTTAGAACAACGAATTGCCGCAACATATGTTCTGGCAGCTGCCTACTGACTGTTCGCTTGGATTCTACCAACCACATTTTTCATGTGTCAACGACGCTCGCCGCGTCACTTTCGCGGCTCGGATGGCCTGAGCTCCACCCGGCTTACAAGAGCGCGAGGCTCCATCTCGATCAGATTGGCGACCACCTCCGCCACATCTTCGGGCCAGAGCTTCCACGTTGTCGACGGGTCCTGCTCGCTGCGTCTTCCAAAGCCAGTATTTACCGATCCCGGCATGACGCAGCTCACCCGTATGTGATCGTGACGGACTTCCTGCATCAACGACTCGCTGAACCCTATCAGCCCGAACTTCGTCGCGCAATAGGCCGCGCCCCCGGCAAACCCGGCAGTCCCGGCGAGGCTGCCAATGTTTATTATGTACCCTCCCCCCCCTCGCTTCATCGACCGAACTGCCGCGCGCGAGCAGTTGAAAACTCCCGTCAGATTCGTCTCGAGCGTCGAGCGCCACTCCTCATCCGACATGTTCTCGACGTAGCTTCGAGACGCGACCCCCGCATTGTTGATAAGGATGTCCAGCTTCCCCAGGTACTTT
>DASTET010000026.1:0-5244 GCA_035709445.1 Blastocatellia bacterium
CGTCGCGGCTGAAGGTGTAGCAGCCCGTGACTTCGTGGTTTTCGGCGCCGGGCGGTATCTTGAAATAGTGGTTGATGACTCCAAAAGAAGTCATCATCTTTTCAGGCGGCTTCTTTGCAAGAAACAGACCGACGCTTGTGCGGTCGCGTTCGGGCTTTCCGGTCGTCTTCGAATAGTGCATTTGGATGACTATGTTCGACCCGGCGGGGATAAGCTTTGCAGTGCCTTCGGGCCACACGTCGACGTCTTTGCCGGGCGTGTAAAAACAGAGCGGGAATCCGAGCCCTTCCTGCCCGCTGCCGCGAGCGAACCCGCCGTTCGGCCCCGCGCAGCCGTTATCGTGCACCGGCGCGTCCATGCGGGTGCGTATCAGCGTGCCCTCCTGATAAAAGATCGATTGACTGGTCCGCATTCGCTCGACCGCTTTCGCCTGCGCGACGATCTCGGGGCTCTGTATGAATGCGATGACGTGATGGACTACTCGCTTGTTGCCCGGATGAATCTCCGCGGCCTGGACCCACACGTCTTCTTTGAAAGATGTAGGGATAGTGAAGTTGATATACTCGTCCGCGCCCGCTGGCTCCAGCCTGTACTCTTCGGTCATCTCAAGCACGATGTCGGGCTTGCCCAGCTTCCATCCGTCTTTAAAACTCGGCGCGGGCGGCAGGTCTTTGGGATTGCCCTCTTTCGCCCCCTGATCTACCCAGGCGACTATGGTGTCGATCTCCTGCTGGCTGAGGCGCGCATCGTTTGCGAACTTGCCGTAATGCGGGTCCGCGCTCCAGGGCGGCATCTCGCGGATGAGGACCTTCTCTTTTATCGAGCGGGCCCACGGGCGCGCCTCTTTGTAGGTTACAAGCGACATCGGCGCGATCTCGCCCGCGCGGTGGCACTCGACGCAGTTTTTATAGATTATCGGCGCAACCTCCTTGCTGAAGGTGACGCCTTTTAAACTGTTCTTGCCGTCATTTGCGCTGCCCGGTCGAGCGATGAGAGCGAAGGCCAGCAGGAGAGAAAAGGCGACTGTGATTATAAGCGGCTTTCTCACAACGATCACCTCGCTGTTTCGATATCGGGCTTTCTGATAGCCGGCACGCCGGGCCTCGAATAAGATACGCCGGGCGCAGCTTGTAATCAACTGCGCCCGGCATTTCTCTGTTCGAGTTGATAGGAGTTACTTGCCTTCGCTCTTCGCGGCGGAAGAGGGCGCAGGCTTCATCATCTTCATCGGGTTGTCAAGCACCAGATCGAACCAGCCGATCATCATCTCATCGTAGGTCGGATCGCCCCAGCGCACCTCTACCTTCGGGTCGGGGTTGTACTTGTTCTTTGCAGAGTTGTCGAAGTGAGCCGTTACGATCACCTTCGAGCCCTTCGGTATGATGACAGGCTTCTCCAGGTAGTACATCGTCTGCCAGTTGAAATTGAACTTCGGGACCCACAAAAGCGTCTCGCGCCGCCCGTCGGGATAAACGACTTCATACTTCATGTCCTTCCCGCGAACGTGCATGTGCGGCATGTAAGTTATAAGCACGAGGTCGCGCGGCGCAGTCATACACGCGGTGACTTCGTGATTTTCGGCCCCGGCAGGTATCTTGAAGAGCGCGTTCGAGACGGCTGCGGTGATTATCATCTTGTCGGGCGGCTCTTTTGCGAAGACGAGCCCGATCTTTGTGCGGTCCTTTTCGGGTTTTTCGAGGTCGCCCCTGAAGCTCGAATAGTGCATCTGGAACATGATGGTCGAGCCCTTGGGGACGCGCTTTGCCGTGCCTGCCGGCCAGACGTCGATGCCCTTGCCCGGCGCATATCCGGCCAGAAGCGCCCCCTCGTTCTCTTCGCCGCCCCCGCCGCCCGAGCGACGGTTTGCGCGGCTGTTGTTGCCCGGCGCCTGCGCGCACCCGTCATCTACGACCGGCGCGTCCATCTTGACGCGGCGGAGCGTGCCGTCGAGGTACATAATCGAATTCGAGCCGCCGCGAGCGCCCGCCGGACGGCCTTCGTTTCTGGCCATCTCTTCGCGCCTCTTCATCATCTCCGGCGTCTGTATGAACGCGATGACGTGGTGAACGACCTTGCGATTGCCCGGAATGATCTCGGCCGCCTGAATCCATTTGTCTTCCGTGAAGTTCGTCGGTATGAAGAAGTTTATATAGTTGTCGGGCGCGCCCGGCTCTACGGTCCACTCCTCCGCCATCTCGAGCACCACATCGGGCTTTGCTATCTGCCATCCGCCCTTTGTGTGTTCCGGCGCGGGCGGCAGGTCTTTGGGATTGCCCTCTTTCGCCCCCTGATCTACCCAGGCGACTATGGTGTCGATCTCCTGCTGGCTGAGGCGCGCATCATTCGCAAAATGGCCGTATTTTGGATCGGGGCTCCAGGGCGGCATCTCGCGGGTCAATACTTTCTCTTTTATCGAGCGGGCCCACGGCCTGCTCTCTTTGAACGTGATCAACGACATGGGCGCAATGTCGTTCGGCCGATGGCACTCGGCGCAGTTCTTATAAAAGATCGGTGCGATGTCTTTGCTGAAGGTGACTTCCTTCTTGATCTTCGAGTCCGCGCTGATCTGATCGCTGCCCCAGACAAGACCAGCCATTCCAATTACAGTTACTAAAAACGCGAAGGCGAGCTTCTTCGAGGTCATGTGCCTTTCTCCTTGCAGGTATAGCTGAGAGCCCACTCTAATAGCCGAAATTCTGAGCGGTACTATGCTATGACTATGCCTCCCCACTGTCAAGATACTTTCTGAATATCTTTACAAGTTTTTCCACAAAATCCTGAGCAGAACTTCAGTTATGACCGGGGAGGGGCCGCAAATTTTGCAGAAAACGGGGATAGGGCTCTAAGAAGCCGGAAGAGAGTTCCGATACAGCTACACGCCGCCGATCATCGAGCGGGGCGCTAAGGATTCTGGCTCCCGGCTTCTGATTCCTGGCTTCTGACGCGCACCACGATCAAAGTCATATCGTCGTGCTGTTTAGCCCCGGCGGCGAAGCGGTCGGCGGCTTCTACTATGCGACCGATCGTGTCGGACGCGCCAAGCCCCTCGCAGAGTTTGACGGTCTCGATCAAGTTCTCTTCGCCCCATTCTTCATCAGCCGGGTTCATCGCTTCGCTGATCCCGTCGGTGAAGGCCACAAGCGTATCGCCGGGCTCGAGCGTAACGCTTGCCTGACTGTAGGGGAAGCCTCGAAGCAGTCCTACGACTGCGCCCCCGGCATCGAGCCTTATGATCTCCCACTCGTCGCCCTTCTTTCGAAGCAGGGTCGGCGCATTGTGGCCCGCATTGACATAGGTGAGCAGCCGCGTTGACGGCTCATACTGTGCGTAGAAAAATGTTGCGTACCTGTTCTCCGCCGAAGCATCATAGACCAGCCTGTTGACATTGCCTATAAGCTCGGCGACGTTATCGGTGCCCAGAATGGCCTGGCTTCTGAGGCTTGCCTGAAGGCTCGCCATCAGGAGGGCGGCAGCGATCCCCTTGCCCGAGACATCGCCTATGGCTATGCCGAACCGGTCGCCGGGCAGCAATAGGAAATCATAATAATCCCCGCCGACTCCGAGCGCCGGTCGGCATGCCCCGCAATAATCGAGGCCGAAGACCGAAGGGAGCTTCTGCGGGAAGAGCCGCTCCTGCACCTCGCGGGCGATCTCAAGCTCGCGATTGATCCGCTCTCGCTGGGCAATCTCGGCGGCTATTCGCGCAGTCCACCGGCTATTTTCAAGCGCAAGCCCGGTCTGCGTCGCCACCGATTGCAATAGCCTGAGATCGCTGTTCGTGTAGGGCTCTTCGGATTGTTTGGGGCCGAGGCTGATGAAGCCGGGCAGCCTCTCTTTGACCGAAAGCGGGAGCAGGAGCTGCGAATCGAGCGCCTCAAGCATGTCGCGCTCGCCGTCGAGCCCCGGCGTCCGGTTGATCCACGAATCTTCATCATCGAAATAGACGCGCAGAGGCTCGCCCCCTTCTTTCAACCGCTCGGTGGTTGCCGCCTTTTCGCTGAAAGCGACATCCGGGGGCTGATCATAGCCGAGCGCATAGGCAGGCCGATAGACGCCGTCGCTTGCGAGAAGCAGCGCCACGCGCGGGACGTGAAGCGATTCGCTTATGCGGCGCGCGACGGTTTCAAGCAGCGGCCCCGTCTCGACCATGGTGCGGACGTTTTCGCTCAGCTCGCTCAGTATATGCTCGGCGTTATAGGCCTCGCGGAAAAACCTCCGATCGGTCCACGCGATCAACTGCTCGCCAAGCCGCCTCATCAGGAGTATCAAGGTGACGCCTATGCCTATTATGGTGACGATGTCGACCGTCCGCATATCGGGCTTGTTGATCTGCGTGGCCATCACAAGAAGGATCGCGACGATAATCAAAGTGCGAAGCACCACCACGCCGCCCCGCGCGAACGCATAGCGCACGCCCTGGCGTATGACGACTCGAACGTCGAGCGCGCGATGGACCACGATCACATAAGCGAGGGTGAGAGGAAACAAAAAGAGCAGCAGCCACGCAGGCAGCCCTATTATGAAGGGAACGGCGCGAGCAGGCTGAACCCCTTTGACAAGACTCATAATAAAAATGATGAAGGAAGGCGTCAGGCTGACGGTCGTGCCGATCTGTAGCAGCCGGAGCCTTCGCCTGGCGTCGGGGGCAGAGGCCGTGCCGCTTTTATAACCAATCGCGGCGAAGAAGAGCCCTATCGAAGTCAGGCTGACGGTAATCTCTACCGGGTCAAGGGGCCTGAGAGCAGCTTCGAGCCGCGAGATGAAGGCGCTGTTTTTCATGCTCCCAAGGGAGATGATTATGTTCGATATCCCAAAAAAAGCATTCGGAATAATCAGAATCCATTTTATCCAGGGGAGGCGTCGGTCCAGCTCCAGCCGTTCAGGAAAGTATATTCCGAGCAGCATCATCCATATCGGCCAGCTCGTTTGAAAGAAGCTCTGATAGACGAGCATCACATCGCGCAGCGAGCCTTTCCACAGCGCGGGCTCGAACCCTGTCAGGATGCGCCCGAAGCTCAACATCAGCGCGAGCAGAAGCCACGCGATAAAATCTCCGGGCTTGAGCGCCGCCACGCCAAAGCCCAGCACCATGCAGAAGGCGGGCATCAAGACATACAGCACCAGCACAAAGACCCAATTGGCGATGCCCGCAGCAGTCGGGTTGGCGGGCAGAATCGGAACCTGGAACTGTTGTTCGCCGTCGACCGCTTCCGCATCCGGTCGACGAGCATTCACAATGAGCGT
>DASTET010000027.1:0-2789 GCA_035709445.1 Blastocatellia bacterium
CAACCCCGCGAGCGTGAGCATGACAACATGTCGCCTGTGCGCGCGCTCGCCGACCAAGCCTTCTCGCGCGCTGCGGGCGCGCCGTTAGTCTCCGGCAATTATGTTCGACTGCTCAAAGACGCAAGCGAAAATTATCCGGCGTGGCTCGAATCAATCGGCGCGGCCCGGCGTCACGTCCACTTCGAGAGCTACATCATCCACGAAGACGAGACGGGCGCAAGTTTCGCCGATGCGCTCATCCGTAAGGCACAAGAAGGAGTGCGCGTGCGACTGATCTATGATTGGATGGGCGGCTTTGGTAAAACATCGCGCTCCTTCTGGAATCATTTGCGAGCGCGCGGCGTCGAAGTCCGCTGTTACAACCCGCCCCGTCTTGATTCTCCCTTCGGGTGGCTTTCGCGTGACCACCGCAAGATGCTCGCCGTCGACGGGCAAGTAGGTTTCATCACTGGCCTTTGCGTTGGGCGAATGTGGACGGGCGTTCCCGAAAAGAAGATCGAGCCGTGGCGCGACACGGGCGTCGAGGTGCGCGGGCCGGCGGTCGCGGACATCGAGCGTGCGTTCGCCGAAGTTTGGGCGATGATGGGTGAGGCGATTCCCGAACATGAGCTAACCGGCAGAGCCGCTCTCGCTCCGGCTGGCGATATGAGTTTGCGCGTCGTGGCGAGCGTGCCAGCGACGGCAGGGATGTTACGTTTAGATCAGCTCGTCGCCTCGCTGGCGAGGAATCGTTTGTGGTTGACGGACGCCTACTACGCCGGAACGACCTCCTACGTGCAAGGCTTGCGAGCGGCGGCGCGCGACGGCGTTGACGTGCGCCTCCTCGTCCCCAATGGGACCGACATTCCGCTCCTCAGACCTTTGTCGAGAGCGGGCTATCGTCCCTTACTGGAAGCCGGGGTGCGCGTCTTCGAGTGGAACGGCACGATGCTGCACGCCAAGACGGCGGTCGCCGACTCTCGTTGGGCGCGCGTCGGCTCGACGAACCTCAACGTCGCGAGCTGGCTCGGCAACTGCGAGTTGGACGCCGTCGTCGAAGATGAGCATTTCGCGCGCGAGATGGAGGAGATGTACCTTCAGGACTTAACGAACGCGACGGAGGTCGTTCTGGATGCGAAACTCAGGTTGCGCGCGCCCGGCGAGCCGCCTCACCCGCACCCCGTTCTAACGAGCGGCGGGGGAAGCGGAGGGCGCGCGGCAGCCGGGGCGATTCGCATCGGCAACGCCGTCGGCGCGGCGTTCACCGACCGGCGCGTGCTCGAACCCGTCGAATCACGCATTATGTTGACGGTTGGTGCGCTGCTACTGGCTTTAGCAATTCTCTTCTGGTTCTTCCCGGGACTGTTAGTCTATCCGCTCATCGTCGCCTTCGTGTGGATCGCCGTCGCGCTTCTTTACAGGGGCTACAGGTTGCAGCGCCGTAAAGATGAGCGAGAAGCGGGCACGCTAAAGGAGCAAGATTCGGCGCGCCAAGCTGCTGCGGAAGTGTCTCAGAATATTAAGTCGAAGCGAGATTGAACAGATCATCGCAGAAGCAAAGGAACAGGCAGATGAGCGCCGCGACTATTCAACGACTTTCGAGATTTCGGTGAAGCCGACGAGCGCTCCTCTGCTGACCTTGAGAAGGTGACTATGAAAGTTACTCAAGCCTTTAACGCACCACACTACACGGGGTTAAATCGGGCAAGCGCGTCCTTAGCATTCCTGTGGAAGTCCGTCCGGCGCAGGCGCAGAGATTCCTTGAAGTCTTGGCTGCGTCAGCATGTCGTACCGCTACAATCCTGAGCAATTTTCTTCTCACAGCCGTTCGTTGCTTGCATGCATGGCGCATAGTCCTTAAAGCCTTGCCAGTTGTGCTTGCAGCGCAGGCCGCCGCCTGTATTGCTCTTTCAACTGCTGAAGATACTTCTGCCACTGACCTGTCTGGTCCATCTGCGCGTAAGCAGCCTTTGCTTTCCGCAGCCAGTCTGCGGCTGCCGGATAGTACTTGCTCTGCGTCTCCGCAATCAGTTTTTCAGCTTGTTTGATGCTCACGCGAATCACCCATTCAGGCCGGTGAGGGGTGACCGCGTCGGCCACTGTGGCTACGACATTGTTATAAGCGTCTTTCCGGTCAGCGACCTTGATCGCCGCATCCCACATCTTTTCAAAGAGCAACACTTCGACCAGCGGCTGCTTGTTCCAGCTTTTCTCCAGGGTTGCCATCACGTCAGGCTTCAGCTTACTCCATCTAGTCCTGGCCAGCCGCCTCAATGTCTGATAGAGAGCAAGAGAGGGTGATTCGTGAAACGCCGCAAGCCACGCTTCGAGCGCCTGACGGGAACGCCCCTGCGTTTCTTCGATTGGAGCGAGCCACTCGCCCAGCGCAGCTTTGTGACCGTCGAGCTTCAAACCCCGCTCGCCGATGCGAATCGCCTCATCGAGAAGGCCTGACTCGCGTAGCTGCCTGGCTAGCGTCAATGCCTCTTCTGCGACAGCCAGATGCTTGAGCGCGTGCGAGACTGCATCCGCCGCGCGGTCAAGATCGCACAACTTCAACGCATAGCGGAGGTGTGCGCCGCTTTCCAAGCATAGCGCGAGATAATCATCAGTTCGTCCCTGTCGTTCGAGGACGTTGAGCTTTGCTCGAGTCAGCGTCCTATCCAAATCGCCCGCAGACCCTGGTCGTACATATACCTGCTCGTCATCCCACTCGCCCTCGTCCTCGTCATCACCTGAGAGATAATAAGGTTCGTGCGGTGCCTGCTCCCAGCCGTATCTTGCCGCTCGGACAGCCACGCCCAGTCCCT
>DASTET010000028.1:0-4760 GCA_035709445.1 Blastocatellia bacterium
CGGTCTATCTCGCATCCTCGCTTATCACGGGCGCGGCTGTGGCGGCAAGTGGCGTCATAGGATTTGTGGGGCTTGTCATACCGCACGCGGTAAGGCTCGCGGCGGGCAGCGACAACCGTCTTGTCGTGCCGGCGTCGGCGCTTGTAGGCGCGGCTTTCCTTCTGCTTGCCGACACGATAGCGAGGACGGTCCTCGCGCCGCGCGAGCTTCACATCGGCGTGATAACCGCGTTTGTAGGCGCGCCCATCTTCGTCTACCTGCTCAGGCGGGCGAGCTGATTGGAAGATATGCTTCAAGCGAGAGACGTACGATTCGATTATGAGAAGCCGGTGCTCAAGGGTCTGACCTTCGACCTGGCCGATGGCGAGCTTCTTGTCGTGCTTGGTCCGAACGGCTCGGGCAAGAGCACGCTGCTCAAGATAATCGTGCGGCTTCTCGCGCCCCTGGGCGGCGAGATAATGCTCGACGGTCGCAACATCGCCTCCATGTCTCGGCGCGAGTTTGCGCGGCAGGTCGGATACGTGGCGCAGGAGAGCGTTGTGAGGTTCCCTCTCACGGCCCTGGAGTTTGTGCTGCAAGGCAGGTTCGCGCAGGGGCGTCTGATCGGGTTTGAAAGCGACGAGGACCTGCGCGAAGCGATGCGGGCGATGGAGGTGACCGAGACATCGGATTTCGCATGCAGGCTTGTGAGCCATCTCTCAGGCGGCGAGCGCCAGCGTTGTATGCTTGCCCGCGCGCTTGCCGCTCGCCCGCGCCTTCTCGTTCTGGATGAGCCTGTGGCAAACCTCGACATCGCGCATCAGGTGAAGATGTTTGAGCTGCTCAGATCGCTCACATCCGGCGAAGGTATGTCGGCCATAGTAGTGACTCACGAGCTTAACCTCGCAGCAGAATTCGCAACAAGAGTGCTTATGCTGAAATCGGGCGAGATGCTCGCCCACGCAGCCCCGCGCGAGAGCATGACGGAGAGCCTGCTTTGCGCGCTGTTTGATACCGATCTTATGGTCGATGAAAACCCGCTCAGCGGCGCGCCGCGAGTGACAATACAGGGATCAGGGGTCGGGGGTCGGGGGTCAGGGTTTGGTGCTTGATTGCCACTGACACAATGATTAAGGGTTCAGCATTCAGCGAGCTATTGAGAATGAATCCCTGACCCCCGACCTCAGCCCCCTTTCCCCTGGCCAGAGGAGCTATCTATGCTAAGAAGACTTGATATCAAGCTGCCGGTAGTCGTAGTGGTCGTGTTGTTCGGGATCAGTCTGAAAGCGTTCGCCCTGGGACAAAGCGGGCGCATAGAGGGAACGGTCTTTGATCAGGCGGGGGCAAAGATTGCGGGCGCTCGCGTCGCGCTTCGCAATCAGGCAGGCGTCATACGCTACCAGACCCTCACAGACGACGAGGGCGCTTTCTCGATTGCAGGGGTCGCCGCCGGTCGCTACGTGCTGGCAGTCGAAGCGCCGGGCTTTTCGCAAGCGGAAAAGATAATAATCGATCTTGCTGCGGGCGGAGTCGAAACCCGCTCCGTGCGTCTCGATGTCGCGGCCATTTCGGACAAGGTCATCGTGACCGCGACGCGAACCGAGACCTTCGCCGATGAGCTTGGCGGGTCTGTCTCTGTAATAAGCGCGGGCGATTTTGCTCGCGCGGGCCAGTCGCTCATCTCAGAGCGGCTTCGTCTGACTCCCGGTCTTACCGTCGTGCAGACGGCCGGGCGTGGCGGTCTGACCTCGGTCTTTGTTCGAGGCGGCGAATCCGACTACAACAAAGTTTTGATCGACGGCGTGGCGGTCAATGCAGCGGGAGGGCTATTCGATTTCGCATCGCTCACGCCTGAGAATGTGGAGCGAGTAGAAGTGGTGCGCGGCCCGCGAAGCTCGCTTTTTGGCTCGGATGCGATGACGAGCGTAGTTCAACTAGTAACGCGGCGGGGGGCGACGTCGGTCCCCGAGCTTGAGCTTTCCGCCGAAGGAGGCAGCTTCGAATACCACCGCGAGACGGCGCGCGTGTCGGGGCTGAATGGATTGTTCGATTATTCGGCGAGCTTCGGGTTTCAGACGACCGACAGCCGTCACGATAACAACGATTTTATCAACCGTTCGGCGTCGGTTAATCTCGGCTTCAGGCTCGCGCCCGCAGCCGATCTTCGAATCACTTCGAGGTGGAACAACAACACCCTCGGAGTGCCTGGCCCGACCTCTATTCTGTTTGTCGATCCCGACCAGAGGCAGAAACACCGCGATCTGGCGCTTGCCGCTACTCTGGACCACAGGGTCACGGCGCGATGGAGCCATTCGGTGCGCGGCGTCTATTCCGAGTTCGATACACACAGCTTCGACCCGGTGGGGCAGGACCTGACGAAACCGGAGAGGCCGCCGCTTCCTCCCTTCTCGTTCTTCCCCGATTTCCAGTTTGACTTTCGTGAGCATCAGAAGCGGACAGGCGTCCACTACCAGACTATTGCGGCGATCACACGGGGCCACGTCCTTACGGCTGGCCTCGACTTCGAGCACGAGTCGGGGGTCTTTACGGATACGTCCCGCGTCTCTCCGACGAGAAACAATCTGGGAGTCTACGTTCAGGACCAGTTCGGCTGGCGTGAGCGGCTGTTTGTGGCGGCAGGCGTGCGACTCGAACGCAACAGCGGAGAAGTCCCCGAGGACCTGAGGGCCACGCTTGCTTCGATAGATTCGAGCGCGCCCATCGGCGACATAGGGTACGGGGTCACGGCCAACCCTAAAGTTGCCGTCAGTCTCTTCGCGCGCCGACATATCGAAGGGGCGACGCTTGGCGCTACGAGGCTGAAGTCGAGCTTCGGGACGGGCATAAAAGAGGCTTCTCTGCTTGAGGCATTCAGCCCGAATATCTTCTTTCTTGGCAATCCCGGTCTCGATCCCGAGCGCGCGATAAGCTTCGACGCGGGAATAACTCAGGAGTTTTTCAACCGCCGGACGAGCATAGAGCTGAACTATTTCGATAACCGGTTCCGCGACCAGATCATCTTCACTCTCGATCCGGTGACCTTCGGACCGGTGAGGCTCCCCGACGGGCGGCTCACGAACTTCATAAACCTCGAGCGGGCATCGGCGCGCGGCGTAGAGGTAATAGGAGCGGCTCGGCCCCTGCTCAAGCTTCAGGTCTCGGGAAGCTACACGTTACTCCGCTCGCGCGTCGACCGCGCCGCAAGCGGGCTGAACTCGGAGTTCGGGTTGCCGCTGTTGCGCAGGCCGAGACACGCGGGTTCGTTCGAGATGATCTGGATCGACCATCGTTTCGATATCACGCTGGACGGATCGATAGTCGGCAGGCGGCGCGATATCGAGCCGGTCAGCGGATCGAGGTTCGACCCGTCGGGCAGTCCGATATTCAACGATGGCTACGCAAAGATAAACGCAGCAGCCTCTTACCGTATGAGCCGCCGTATCACCGCCTTTGCGCGCGTCGAGAACCTGTTGAACCAGGACTACGAAGAGATATTCGGGTTCCCGGCCTACCGTTTGAATTTCAGCGCAGGGTTCCGCATGCGCCTGGGGGGAGGAAAATAATCCGACAGGCACCCACAGGCACGTGTGGCCTCAACCTGCCGAGATGCCCTCGCGGGCGAGGAGTCGCTGGTACATCTCCCGCAGGCGAAGCGCAACGCTGAGCCGCTTGCGCGAGATGCCTAGCAGTTTCTTATTACCGCGCTTGCGTGCCTGCTCAATGATGGCCTGCGTTATCTTTATCTCTTCTTCCTGGGCGTGCAGCCTCTCTATGAAATAGCTTTCAGACATAACCAATACACCCTTTTGTCACAAAACCCAATAATCCAAATCTTGCGAGGGGATTAAGAGATAAGAGCAATTCAGCCGCTTCTTTGACGGCTTCCGGTCGTCATGCATTATATATCAGCCGGACTCAGGAAGCCAGAAGCCAGAAGTCAGAATCTTTCGCATCATCTCTCGATTAAAAGCGGAGTGATTATAATCGGCAGCAGCCTCGATAATCTTCTGGCTTCTGGCTTCTTATCACGGCTTCTTATGATCCTGGCTGACGCTTTTGACGGGTACTGAATAACCGTCATTGCTCGACTTTGACACGCCGAGCTTCTTGAGCGTTGGGGCAGAAGGGAGCCCGGTCGCTGCAAGCCTGTTGGCAATCTGGAACTGCTTCATAGCTTCAACCGTCATCTCATCCCACTGGCCGGAAGGAGGCCCTTCGTAATACCCCATTCTGCTCAACGCTGTTTGAATCTCGATTACTCGCTCGGTCGGTATCCCGCTCGGCAATCTCTGCGGCGCGGAGGCAGCAGATTCCTGCGTTTCGTTATTCGAGCGGGCGCGGCCCTGCGAGCGAGATGCTACGCGACCGCGCCGCCGCCGGGATGAAACGCGCCCCTGTTTGCGAGACTTTTTTCCCTTACGCGATACGGCGGCAGAACGTTTATTGCGAGTCTCTTTCTTGATGCGAGAGCTTGCGGCGCGGCGGCTTCGCGATTTCTGAGCAAGAACGATCTGCCCGCCTGCAAGCGTTAAGATGATCGATATGGCCAGGACGCGAACCAGTCTGCGATTCATAAACCCTCTCAAGTCCTGCGGCTTTGCTTTAGAAATCGAGAAACGGGGCGGCCATCAGTTTATGCCAATATGTTCGAGTTATGAAAGTCCCGATGATCATCTTCCTTCCAATATGAAACGGCTGCGACTTCTAAGCCGGTCAACGACCGATGCGGGCGCTTTGCCGGGCGAGCCTGAATCAAAGGGCGGCTGCGGATCATACTCAAT
>DASTET010000029.1:0-2720 GCA_035709445.1 Blastocatellia bacterium
CGAAGTCCAATTGTATTAGGTCCTATACAGTTTAAGACCACTCGTAGGCTCGATTTGCTGTTTGCACCCGGCATGGCGAGCACTCCATCCATATCTGGTGACCGGGAGTGGGAGATTACGAATTGCGCACGTGAAGCTTGAGAAACCGGTAGAATAATTCAGTTATGTATAAAGCAAGCGTTCAAAGAAGTATAAATTTCAATCGCCTTGGTGGATTCGCGACCGGCCAGCTTGTGATGAGCCGTATGATCTACAACTTGATGTGCAAATACTGCGAGGCGGGCTGAGGGCGAGTGCTACCGCACGGGTTACCGGGCGTGCCCCAGGTCCATTCAAAGATCACCCTAGCTTCATCGTTAAGTGCGTGACGGGCAGCCAGTGGCGAGAGGCTGGCTGCGGATTATTAGGCGCGCGCACGAGATTTGAGCTATCATGTCTCCGTGTGATGCTGGTCGTCCACGCTACGTAAAGGATGATCTCCGTGATGAGAAGATCGGCGTCCAGAGAAGGGGTATTCAGTTCGCGCTCGCTGTTAATCATCGGGGCGCTGTTGACCCTTTGCGTCTCTGAAGGCGTCGGACTACAGCTATTACCACTCTCCTCGAAGTCCGCCGAGCCAGGCTCGTCAGAGAAACTGACCCGCATCGAAAGCCCTAGATCTGCCACATCTACCCCGGTACAAGATCATCATAAGCAAGCTCGCGTAGAGATCGCGGCGCCAAAGCCAGAGCGTCATTTAGCTCAACAGAGCATTATTAAAGAACCTGTCGCTCTCATCACCATCCGCGGAGTTCAGTCTGGCCTTCTTCCAGAAATATACCCCGAAGAGGCTTCGCAGATTTATTCACTCGTGCTTGCTCGCCAGCCGGCGAGTCGCGCGCCTCCGAGCTTAGCCTAATACCAGCCCAATCCCCGAACCGATCGTTTAAAAGGAGCCGCGCGGCTTTGCGGTCTGCCTACCGTCATCATGTGTAGGTCAATTCATGGCCGCGCGTTTTATGGCTAAGGGAGGCATTATGGACTCTGCTGTTATATCACGCTCGCATTGGCAGCCCTCTTTTTCGGAGGCATAACCTGGCTAATCATTCGTACCCGTCTTCAAGAAAGGGCGGATAGAGAGACGGTAGCGCGACCTTCACCAGCCGCTAAAGTTGAGCTACGAAAGACGGGGACTGATTGAAGCAGCCTTAACCTGACAGGGCGAAGAATATACTCCTTTGCCCTGTCATATCCCTGTAATGAATAGGGAACGCTATTAAGGCTCGGTGCATTCCACGACCGCAGCGCTCTCCTATGGGCGCGGCCCGGAAACAGGCCGGGCGCGTGCCTGCGGTGCTGTTACTAGAGGGGATCTGCCCCGAATCGGTTAGCGCCCTTATATCTAGGCATAGAGGATAATTGATATGCGTAGGAACTATAGCTCATCTCTTCTACATTATGGCCTTGCGGTTGCAGCGGTGGCGCCAGCATTATCGGCGGCAGTCTTCCTTCGGCCCATGCGAGGCGAGACCCCCTTCTTGTTCTTTATCGCGGCAGTGATAATTAGCACATGGTATGGCGGCCTCAAGGCAGGACTGCTTGCGACCACGGTGGCGGTCTTAGCGAGCAGCTATTTTCTTCTGCCCCCGCTCTACACGCTCGACATGTCTGACCCGAGCGACTCGGTCCACCTGGGACTGTTCATCATCGTATCCCTAATGATTAACTCGTTTCATCATAAGGTCCGACTCGCCCAACAGAGAGCCGAAGAGTTAGCGCGGGCTCTAGAAGACCTTCTTGTGCGTGAACAACAAGCACGTGCCAGGGCGGAAGAAGCAACACGGGCAAAGGATGAGTTCTTGGCAATGGTCTCCCACGAGCTGCGGACCCCGCTGAGCTCAATAACCGGTTGGGCGCAGATACTGCGGAGGTTCGGCAAACTTGACGAAAAGACTTTCTGCGAGGCACTTGATTCCATAGAACGCAATGCGGAATTGCAGCTGTTGCTCATAGAAGACCTGCTTGACATGTCCCGCATCACAGCGGGCAAGTTCCGTCTCAGCGTCGAACCAGTCGACCTGGCTAAAGTAGTCGAAGCAGCCATCGAGGTGGTCAGGCCTGCCGCCGAAGCGAAGCAAATCCGGATCGACACGCAAGTGGACTGCCGCGGGTACGTCCTCGGTGATCCTGCCCGGCTACAGCAGGTAGTCTGGAACTTGCTTTCAAACGCGGTAAAGTTCACGCCGGCAGATAAGAGCGTTACCATCCGGCTAGAGGGCGACGGTTCCCGGATTGCGCTAACGGTCAGCGATCAGGGCGTCGGAATCGCGGAGAGCTTCCTTCCTTACGTCTTTGATCGTTTTAGCCAACACAACGGTAGTACTAACAGGCATGGCGGGATAGGCTTAGGTTTGGCAATCTCGCGTCACATAGCAGAGTTACACGGGGGTACAATTGAGGCGGCAAGCGGGGGTGAAGGGTGTGGGGCTACAATCACCGTAAAACTCCCACTTTCGAATAAATCAAAGCAGAGTCCTGTGGAATTAGCACAGCATGCTGACAGTAGTGGTCGCGACGCCTGATGTAATTACCCGACCAACAGGAAATCCATACACGCTAATTTGCGGGGGTTGCATAAAGGTTATGGGAATAATCAAAAGGAAACTCTCCAAAACATTCATGGCCTTTTTCGACTCTGAGAAATCGAGCGGCATCCTGTTGATTGGTTGCACAATCATTTC
>DASTET010000030.1:0-4309 GCA_035709445.1 Blastocatellia bacterium
CGGGCGAATAGTCGAGAAGGATGACCTGATGAAGCGGGTCTGGCCCGATAGCTTCGTCGAAGAAGGAAACCTCACACAGAATGTCTCGTTGCTCAGAAAGGCGCTCGGCGAAGGCCCGAACGGCCACCGCTATATCGAAACCATCGCGCGCCGTGGCTATCGCTTCACCGCGACCGTCACTAAGTCGCCCTCCGCGCAGGCAGGTTTGACCGCCGATTCGAATGGCGCCGCACCGGCTCACCCCGTTGACCGGGTGGGATTCAGGCCGGACCCTGACCTCGCAACCGCCGGTCGTGCGAACGGCAACGGTCTCCATTCGACCGTTCCGGCTCCGCTCGCCGCAACGAGGTCAGCAAACATCGGCAGGATTATAAGCGATCATAAACGAGGGGCGGTTTTGTCTCTCGCCGCGCTTATCCTCGCCGCTTCAGGGATCATTTATCTCGCCCGCGACGGCAAGGCTGTCAACAACGCCGACCGGGGCATAGAATCGATAGCGGTCCTTCCGTTTGCAAATGATACTTCGGATGCCGAGATGGACTTCTTTAACGACGCCATAACCGAGAGCCTTATAAACAGCCTGTCCGAGCTT
Source organism: Blastocatellia bacterium (assembly GCA_035709445.1). Classification (GTDB taxonomy): domain Bacteria; phylum Acidobacteriota; class Blastocatellia; order UBA7656; family UBA7656; genus DASTET01. The sequence continues at coordinate 593 of DASTET010000030.1, forward strand.
CCGAAATTGCGAGTCGTGCCCCGCAGCCTCGTGATGGGGTACAAAGGCAAAGAGACGGACCCGAGCCTGATCGGCCGTGATCTGAACGTCCGCGTGGTGCTGACGGGAAAGGTATCGCGCCGGAACGATACATTGAGCATCCAGGCGGACTTGATCGATGTCGCTAAGGTCTCGCAGATATGGGGGCATCATTATTACAGAAAGGTTTCGGACCTGCTCCTGGTTCAAGAGGACATCTCAAGCGATATCTTTCAGAACCTCAGGCTGAAGCTGAGCGTCGAAGAGGCGAAGCACCTGGAAGCCTATCGCCTCTACCTGAAGGGGCGCAACTCCTGGAACAAGCGGACGGCTGAAGGGCTACAGCAGGGGATCGAATACTTTCAGCAGGCGATAGGCGTCGACCCGGAGTATGCGCCCGCCTACGCAGGGCTTGCGGATTGCTACAACATGCTGGTCGTCTACGGCGTGCGCAAACCGCGAGAGGCTTTCCCCACGGCCAAAGACGCCGCGCTCAAGGCGCTCGACAAGGATGACACGCTCGCCGAGGCCCACACGTCGCTTGCGTTTATAAAGTTTCGATATAACTGGGAGCGGCTCGATGCCGAAAGGGAGTTCAACCTTGCGATAAAACACAACCCGAACTACGCGCCGGCCCATCAATGGTACAGCTCTTACCTGGCCTCGATGGAGCGTTTCGACGAGGCCATAGCCGCGGCCAGGCGAGCGCAGGAGCTTGAGCCGCTTTCGTTGATAACCGATTCGCACATCGCCTGGATACTCTATCTCGCGGGCAAGCACGACCAGGCTATCGAGCAGGCCAGAAAGATGCTGGAGATTGACCCGAACTTTTTCCCCGCGCGCAGATATCTCGGCCTGGCCTACGAGCAGAAGGGCCTGTACGCGGAAGCCATAGAGGAGTTTCAAAGGGGAATAAAGCTCTCGGGCAGTCCTCTTATGGTCGCGCTGCTCGGCCACGCCTATGCCGCATCGGGCAATAAGGAAGAGGCGAGAAAAGTGCTGGCCGAGCTGAAACACCTTTCGAGCCAGCGCTACGTATCGCCGTACACGATAGCGGCCATTTATACGGGGCTTGGCGAAAGGGACCAGGCATTCGACTGGCTGGAGCGAGCCTTCGACGAGCGCGACATCTGGCTGATGAATATGAAGGTGGACCCTGTCTTCAGCAGCCTCCGCTCCGACAAGAGATTTATAGACCTGCTCCGTCGCACGGGTCTCAATCCGTAGGCAATGCAAGGGCGCAACCCTTTTACCAGTTTCCAGCTCTCCTGTTCTAACTGAGCCGCATTGAGGCGGCTTGCCCGAAGGGCATATCATGGCATCCGCGAGGCTTCAGCCAGTGGGCTAAAGCCAGACGGGGTAAGCGCGCTCGAAGCGCGCTGAGATTCTCCGGGCCATCTGAAACCAGCGCTAAAAGCGCTGGCCTATCTGTCCTTCGGGCAAGCCCGATGAATCGGGCTGAAGAGTTACCTTCAATTACTGCTGAGGTTTATTTTCAAACTAAATAGTTGCGTCCGAAGTCTAAGCGAGTGAGGGACGATCTTACAGGTTCCCGGATAGATAGCAATAATTCGTTGAGGGATATTGTTATGAAGCTAAACATTATAAGCGGCGCTTTCCGTCTTTTATCGCTCGCCGTGGCGGCATCGTTTGCGCTCGGCGCGGTCGCTCCTGCGGTTGCCGGGAGCGGTCAGAAAAAGGCGAGCCGTAAGCTGAGCGAAGATCAAAGGATCATCCATGTGCTCAACAGGCTCGGCTACGGCCCTCGCCCCGGCGATGTCGAGCGTGTCAGGCGGATGGGCCTCGGCAAATATATCGACCAGCAGTTGCGCCCCGAAAGCATAGACGACGCGGCGCTACAGGCGAGGCTCTCGAAACTCGCTTCGCTCAAGATGACCGTCGCGGAGATATATGACAGGTATCCTGCCCCGCAACTGGTCGCGCGCGAGCTCGGGCTGCGCATGCCCGGGCAACCCGGCTCGCAGGAAGAAGGCCCCGAAGCCGAGCGCGACCAGAGAGAGACGCGCCGGAAGATACTCGCATACTACAGCGAGAAGGGGCTCCGCCCTCCCGCGTTACTGCTTCAGGAGCTTCAATCTCAGAAGATACTGCGCGCCGTCTTAAGCGAGCGCCAGCTACAGGAAGTAATGACCGATTTCTGGTACAACCACTTCAATATCTTCTGGGCCAAGGGGGCCGACAGGTGGCTGACGACCGATTTCGAAATGAACGCCATCCGGCCAAACACGATGGGGAAGTTCAAAGACCTGCTTTTGGCCACGGCCAAAAGCCCCGCTATGCTTTTTTACCTGGATAATTTTCAATCCACCTCGCCCAACATGCAGATGCCCGTGCGCCGCCCCGTAGCGCGCGACGGCAACCGTCAACAGTCGCCGGTCGCAAACCAGATTCTCGGTCGCAGGCGAGGGATAAATGAGAACTACGCGCGCGAGCTTATGGAGCTTCACACGCTGGGAGTCGATGGCGGGTATACTCAAAAAGATGTTCAGGAAGTGGCGCGCTGTCTGACGGGCTGGTCTATAGAGCAGCCGCGCCAGAGCGGCAAGTTCATCTTCCGGCCCCGTATGCACGACAACGGAGAGAAAGTCGTGCTCGGCCAAAAAATACCGGCGGGTGGCGGCCAGAAGGACGGCGAGATGGTCATCGATATACTCTCGCGCCATCCGAGCACCGCAAGATTCATCTCGACCAAGCTTGTGCGCCGGTTCACGAGCGACACGCCGCCCGAACGGCTCGTCGACCGCGTGGCGTCGGTCTATATGAAGACCGGCGGCGATATCCGCGAGATGCTCAGGACCATATTCACCTCCGGGGAGTTCTTTAGCCCCGAAGTATATCGCACGAAGATCAAATCGCCGTTCGAGCTTGCGGCGTCGGCCATTCGCGCGCTCGGCGGCGACCTGGCCGCTACGCAGCAGACCGCGCAGTTCATCTCAAAGATGGGCCAGCCGCTTTATATGTATCAGCCGCCGACCGGGTATCCCGATAAAGCAGAGCAGTGGGTCAATACCGGCGCGCTGCTTGAGCGATTGAACTTCGGACTCGCGCTCAGCTCGAACCGTCTCCGGGGCGTGACGGTCGATATGAAGCGCGTGGCGTCGAAATCGAACGAAACCCGCCAGGCGCTCGACCGCGCTATCACGATCCTGCTAAACGGTGACGTGTCGCCTCAGACCCGGTCCATACTCGACAGGCAGATCAAAGAGGGGGTCCCGGTCAAGGGAGAGCTTGACCCCCCGTCAGGGGCAACGGGTCGGAATGAAGCGGACGAAGAGGGCGACACTCTGATGGCCGACGATCAGCCCGGTCGCCGTCCGGGCAACCGCAACAGGGCGAGGGGCGAGCGACGGCTTGCAAGGCTCGGTCTTGCGGACGCCCAGGTAAAGACCGTGACGATGTCGGCGGCTGAACTGGAAGCGGCGAAGGTATTCGGACTTGTGCTCGGCTCGCCGGAGTTTCAGAGGAGATAAGACAATGGCAGTAACGCGAAGATCGTTTCTAAAAAGCTCAGGGCTAGCGGTTTCAGGTCTCATCGCCGCCCCATCATTTCTGCGGCGAACGGCGCTTGCCGATACGATTGCCGCGACAGGCAAAGACCGCCCCATAATTATCGCTATTTTTCAACGAGGCGCTGCCGACGGCATCTCGATGGTAGTCCCGTTCGGAGATAAGAGCTAT
>DASTET010000031.1:0-3743 GCA_035709445.1 Blastocatellia bacterium
ACCCCCCCCCCCCCCCCCCCCCCCCCCTGCCCCCTGATCCCTACTCTGCCCTGAGGGCCTCTATCGGGTCGAGGCGACCGGCCCTGCGGGCCGGATAGATTCCAAAGAAGACGCCGATGATCGTCGATAGCACGAACGCCAGAAGCGGCGCCCAGAGCGGAAAAGTCGACGGCAGCGGCGTAAAGGTGGCCAACATCCACGATATGAGATAAGCCAGCGCCACTCCGCCCGCGCCGCCCGCACAGCAGAGCACGACCGATTCGACGAGGAATTGATTCACCACGTCCTGCTGGCGCGCGCCTACCGCCTTGCGTATCCCTATCTCTTTCGTGCGCTCGACGACCGATACGAGCATGATGTTCATTATCACTATGCCGCCGACTACGAGCGATATGCCGACTACAAAAAGCGAGACCGAAAAGATCACCTGCGTCAGGTTGTTGAACAATTCGTTTACGCCCTCGGATGTGATCAGCCCGAAATCGTCTTCGTCGTGATAATTCAGTCGGTGGAGCGACCGCATCACAAGCCTCGACTGGTCCTGCGCCTGCTGCATCTCGCCGGGCCGCGCCCGGATCGATATGTTGACTGAGCGGCGCGAGCCATAAATCTTCTGAAAGGTCGAGAGCGGCACCTTCACATAGTTGTCCTGCGAAAAGCCGAATACGGTCCCTTTCTTCTCACCCACTCCCACGATCGTGTACCAGTGGTCTTCTATCTGTAAGCTCTTGCCTACAGGGTCTATGCCGGGGAAGAGCTTTTCCGCGATCTCCGAGCCGATTATGGCGACGAACCGCGAGTGCTCTTCCTCCCATTCGCCGAAGCTGCGGCCCTGATCGATGTGCTTCCCCTCTATGTCCATTATGTTCGGCGTCATGCCGCCCATATCGACCTGCTCAAGCGAGTTACGCCCATACCGCACGCGCACGCTCTTGTGGGTCTCGACCCCTATCTCGTCGCAGGCGGTGCAATAACGCCTTATCGCTTCCGCATCGCTCGCGCGCACCTCTTCGTTGCGCTTGAGCATCTTGATGAACTCATCGAAGTTCGTCGTGATCGGATACTGCGTGACGATGAACGTATTAGGCCCGAAGTTCGAGACCTTCTCTTTCCAGTAGCGGTCGAGCCCCTGAATGATCGAGATCACCGCGATGATAGAGGCGATGCCTATGATGATCCCGAGGAGGGTGAGAAAGGACCGGAGCTTGTTGGCATGCAAAGACTGTATCGCAACGCCAGCATACTCAAGGAACCCGGCGTGCCCGGACCTCTTCGTCGCTGCGCTGCCCGTCTCGCTTGTCGAAGGGGCAAAGGTCGTTTCCATCTTTATCAGTTATAACTACTCGTCCCTTGACGGTCAATGACTCGATTTGAGATTTCAAGTCTCAAATCTTTACAACGTCCGGCGAGTCTTATATCCTGCGTGGACCTGTGGACCAATCGAGGGGGATGATTATGAGCATCGTCAACGGGTTAAAGCTATCGGCCGCGTCGCAGCCGAAAAAGGTCGCGGCCATATGCGGCGACGTGCGGCTCGATTACAAAGAGTTGAATGAGCGAGTCGCCCGATTGAGTGGCGCGCTCTCAAGCCTCGGCATCTCTCACGGCGACCGCGTGGCGATCCTCGCCCTCAATTGCCACCGCTATCTCGAGCTTTATTACGGCCTGCCTCAGCTCGGCGCGGCGGTCGTGCCGATAAACTTCCGCCTCCCGCCCGCAGAGGTGAAGTACATAATCGATCATTCGGGCTCGCGCGCAGTAGCAGTAGACCTCGCGCTTCTGCCGGTCATCGAAGCCGTTCGCCCGCGCCTTGAATCGGTGGAACATTTCATCTTTTTGAGCGACGAGCCGCGCGAAGGTTATATCTGCTATGAAGAGATGATTGCCCGAGGCTCTGCTGATTTTAACGCGCCGGTTGTGAGCGAAGACGACCTGCTCGGCCTTTTTTATACCTCCGGCACCACGGCGGAGCCTAAAGGCGTTATGCTGACGCATAAGAACATGCTTGCCAACATAGCGCATTCGGACCCGTACTCGGACCGCCAGCCCGACGATATATACCTGCACGCCGCGCCTATGTTCCATCTCGCGGACGGGTCGGCTGTCTTCTCGAACACCGCGCACGGGGCCACACAGGCTTTCATCTCGCGCTTCGACCCGGCGGCGGTGCTCGACATCATCGCGCGCGAGCGGGTCACGACGACCATCCTCGTTCCGACGATGATCAATTTCATTCTCCAGCACCCCGGTCTAAGCTCCTATGATCTCTCATCGCTTCGACAGGTGACCTACGGCGCATCGCCCATAGCGCCCGACCTGCTGCGCCGCGCGATGTCCGCATTCAACTGCCGGTTCGCGCAAGGGTACGGCCTTACGGAAGCCTCGCCCCTGCTTACGGTGCTCACCGTAGAGGACCACATCATAACCGACGAGAAGAGCGAGCGGCGGCTGGCTTCATGCGGCAAGCCGGTCAAGGGCGTCGATGTGCGCGTGGTGAAAGAAGACGGGACCGACGCGGGCCCCGGCGAGGTGGGAGAGATCATCGCGCGCGGCCCTAATATTATGCAGGGCTATTGGAAGCGGCCCGAAGATACCGAGCTTGCCGTGCGCGACGGGTGGCTGCACACGGGCGACCTGGCCACGGTCGACGAAGACGGCTACATTTATCTGGTCGACCGCAAGAAGGACATGATCGTCACGGGCGGCGAGAACGTCTATTCGACCGAGGTCGAAGCGGCGCTCTATTCGCACCCGTCCATAAAAGAGGCGGCGGTCATCCCCGTGCCCGACGCGGACTGGGGCGAAGCGGTCCACGCCTGCATCGTGTTGAGGGATGATCACGAGCTGACCGAGCAAGAACTCCTTGAGTTTTGCCGCGATCGGCTGGCAAATTACAAGGTGCCTCGCTCGATGGAATTCATCGAGGGGGAATTGCCAAAGGGCGGCACCGGAAAGATACTAAAGAAGACGCTGCGCGAGCGTCACTGGCAGGGCCAGTCGCGCCGCATCAACTGAAATCTCACTCGACTTCAGGACTATTTTTTTCATCCAGGAGAAACAAGATAATGAACCTGACCCTTACCCCTATCAGATTCAAAAAGAGGGCCGAGTCCTTATTCGGTAACAAGGTCGGAATCGTAGACGGCGATCTTCGCTTCACCTATCGCGAGTTCTGCGAGCGGGCCGACAGGTTATCGAATGCGCTTGCGGGGCTCGGCGTGAGCCGGGGCGACCGCGTCGCCTGGCTCGGCTATAACAGCCATCAGCTCCTCGAAGCATATTATGGCGTCGTGCAGATGGGCGCGGTCCTGCTGCCGCTCAATATAAGGCTCACGCCCCAGGAGATCGCATTCATCCTCAACGACTCGGAATCGGTCGCGCTGTTTTACAACCGCGATTTCCTGCCCCTGGTCGAAGCGCTGCGCAGCCACGCCCCCACGATAAAGCATTATATCTCGCTCGAAGCGGGATCGGAGAAAGACGCCGATTACGAGCGGCTGATCGCGGCTTCCACAGCCGGTTTCACGCCTCCCGGCGATCTTCAGGATGACGAGCTGGCCGAGCTGTTTTACACCTCCGGCACGACGGCGAACCCGAAAGGCGTCATGATGACGCACCGCAACCTCTACCTTCACGCCTTGCAGGTCATGGCGGGGCTCAGCGTAAAAGACACGGTCGTACAGCTCCACACGATCCCTCTGTTTCACGTAAACGGCTGGGGCACTCCGCACACCATCACCGGC